>CAZYWR010001018.1:0-3679 GCA_964651185.1 uncultured Polyangiales bacterium | reverse complement strand
GCCAAGTCGTGTTGCCGCAAGCTTTGCCGGGCGTGATGACCGGATCGATCCTCGCGGTCTCGCGCGCGATGGGCGAGACCGCGCCGCTCGTCGTGGTGGGCGCCCTCGCCTACATTCCCTTCTTGCCCGACAGCCTCTTCGCGCAGTTTGGCGCGTTGCCCATCCAAATCTTCAACTGGGTCTCCCGTCCGCAGAAGGCGTTCTTGATCAACGCCGCGGCCGGCATCGTCGTGCTGCTGATCATGATGCTGGTGCTGAACGCGTTGGCCATCTTCCTGCGCGACCGCATGCAGACGCGCCATGGACGATCCGCCTAATCCGCAGCTCGCCCGCGAGCGTCAGAGCGCGCCTTCGCGCGCGCAAGCGAAACACCGCAGTCTCCCCATGACCGAGTCCGACAGCTCCATGCCCCCCAAGTATTCCATCAAAGGCCTCAAGGCCTGGTTCGGCAACCACGAAGTCCTCCACGGCGCCGACCTCGACATCCCCGCGAAAGGCGTGACGGCGGTCATCGGGCCCTCCGGGTGCGGCAAGTCGACCTTCATCCGCTGTCTCAACCGCATGCACGAGTTGGTGGTGAACGCGCGCGCGGAGGGTCGGGTGGAGCTCGACGGCGAGAACGTATACGCGCCAGAGGTCGATCCGGTGCTGCTCCGGCGCCGCGTCGGGATGGTCTTTCAAAAGCCGAACCCGTTCCCGACGATGTCGATCCGCGACAACGTGCTCGCGGGCAAGCACCTCACCCACACCCACCGACGCGAGACCGCCGACCGCATCGTCGAATCGGCCTTGCGCCAGGCCGCGCTCTGGGATGAGGTCAAAGACCGGCTGCATCTGTCTGGAAGCGGGCTGTCCGGCGGCCAGCAGCAGCGGCTGTGCATCGCGCGCGCGCTCGCGGTCGAACCCGACGTCCTGCTCATGGACGAGCCCTGCTCCGCGCTCGATCCGATCGCGACGGCGCGCATCGAAGACCTGATCCACGAGCTCAAAGACCGCTACACGATCGTGATCGTCACGCACAACATGCAGCAGGCGGCCCGGGTCTCGGATCAGACTGCCTTCTTCCTGCAGGGCGATCTGGTCGAAGTCACGCCCACCAACACCATCTTCACCAAACCCAAAGACACGCGGACCGAAGACTACATCACCGGCAAGTTTGGCTGAGCCAGGCGGTCGCGAATCGCGAACGCCTCTCCGTCCGTCACGGGCAAGTTCGGATAGCTTCGCGAGATTTTTCCTTGGCGCTGGCTAGCCCGGTGTAGAGTTCTTTGGATGCTGGGATCCTTTATGGCGCGAGCCCACACCGATCGCGAGTACGACAACCAGCTCAGGCAGGTTCGAGACAAGCTCTTGCTGATGGCCGGTCACGTCGAGGCAATGATTGCCAACGCCGTGAAGTCCTTGGTCGAGCGCGATCTGGCGCTCGCGCGCAAGACGATCGAGAACGACCACAAGGTCAATGGCTTCGAGGTCGAGACCGACGAGCTATGCCTGGTGATCCTGGCCAAGCGCCAGCCCATGGCGTCGGACCTGCGCTTCATCACGCTGGCGCTGAAGATGGTCACGGACCTCGAGCGCATCGGCGATCTGGCGGTCAACATCTGCGAGCGCGCCCTCGACCTCTCCGCCGAGCCGGCGCTCTGCAGCTACGACGATCTCGTGCGAACCGCCGATCTGGTGCAGTCGATGGTCCGCGATGCCATCGACGCCTTCGTGCACGCCGACGACGAAAAGGCGCAGCACGTGATCGACCGCGACAGCCAGGTCGACGACCTCTATCACGAGATCTTTCGCGACCTGCTCCAGCGCATGCTCGCCGATCCGGGCGCCGTCGAGCGCGGCATCCACCTGCAGTCGGTCGCCAAGTGGCTCGAACGCATGGCCGACCACAGCACGAACATCGCCGAGCAGGTGATCTTCATGGTGAAGGGCAAGGACATCCGCCACGTCGGTCACCTCTCCTCGCCGCCTCCGAAGAAGGCCTGAACGCGGGCGTGACCGTGGCAAGCCGGACGGGCGACCTGCGCCTGGCAGTTGACCTGCGGCGCGGCGAGCTAGAGTGATCGCATGTTGGAATCGTTTCGCGAGCTGGCTGACAATTATTCCGTCATCTTCTTCGACGCCTACGGCGTCTTGAAGAACTTCGAAGGGGTCATCGACGGCGTGCTCGACGTGCTCGCCGATCTCAAGCGCGAGGGCAAAGAGCTGTTCGTGGTGACCAATGACTCGTCGCGCTCGCCGAAGAAGATGAGTCAGACCTACGTGCACCCGGAGCTCGGCGAGATCTTCGCAGAGGACCGCGTGATCAGCTCGGGCATGCTGGCGCGCGACTTCTTGCGCGCGAAGGTGCGGGTCAAAAAGGTGGCGTATCTCGGCAAGCCCGACTCGGCTTACTACATCCAGTCGGCGGGTCTCACCGCGGTGCCGATCGCCGAGTGCGACGAAGAGACCGACATCGGCGCGCTCGCGCTGCTCGACGACGAAGGCTTCAACTGGCAGCCGGATATCAACCGCGCCATCAACCTGCTGCGACGAAAGATCATGCCGGTGGTCGTGGCCAACGCCGATACCGTTTACCCCGTCCACGACAACGACGTCGCGATCGCGGTCGGCGGCATCGCAGACCTGATGGAGAGCGCGCTCAACCGCCGCTTCGTTCGCTTCGGCAAGCCCGACGCCTACATGTTCTCGTACTCCTTCGCGCGCGCGAGCGCGATCACGCCGGGCGTGCGCCGCAAGGACATCTTGATGGTCGGCGACACGCTCGAGACCGACATCCGCGGCGGCAACAAGTTCGGCATCGACACCGTGCTCGTCCTCTCCGGCAATACCGCGCGCGACAACTACCAGTTCTTCATCGAAGCCTCCGGCGTGATCCCCGACTACGTATGCGAGTCGATCGCCAGCTGAGGCCGCCAAGAGCTATTGGCATCCGCCAGCTACGCCACACATGCCAGACGGCAGCTCCGCGAGCTTGAAGTCCTCGCACGCAACAGAATCTCCCGGAACACAGCAGCCGAGCTCGTAGATCTGGCCCCGCGATGAATCCACACTTGTACGCAATGCATTCCAGGCGCTTGCGGGGGCATTGGGAATTCCGCCCAGATTTACTTGGCCCAAAGTGACGTCTCCCGTTACACGAGAGACGTGGTGCACATTTACCGAACAAAGGTTTGGCAGACCATATATCTGCACGTTGCCGTTGATCGTCGCCAGTTTCGGAAAGTCGAGGATCGTTAGCTCGACGGATCCAGGAATCTGCAGTACGACCTCGCTTCCACTATTCGCCCCTATCGTCGTCAGCTCTGGAAGATGCACCTCCCTCAGACCTGTATGCACTGCGACGACCAGAGAACCGACCGTCTTCAACGCGCTAAACGTCATTGTTGATGCCAACCCGTTTCCGGCAATCAACAGCTGTCCGCTAATGTCCGTGAGGTACTTGAGATCGTTTCCTGAGATTGCATCAATACCGGCGGTGCCGAAGATATGCAGGTCGCCACGGATCTCCGCGCACAACTGGCTGGCGTCCAGATCTGTCTTTGTTCGGATTGTGGTTTCGCCACAGATCTCGAGCTCGCAGTTCTTTCCTGCGAACCCATCACAGCTGCACGTATAGTCGTTTATCCCGTCCTTGCATACCCCCTCATTCTGACAAGGATTCGGCGAGCAGTCGTCG
>CAZYWR010001017.1:0-8300 GCA_964651185.1 uncultured Polyangiales bacterium | reverse complement strand
CGAGCCGCGCGTGGTGCAGCTCGGCGCGCGCGACGAAGAGCGCGTGCAGGTGCTGAGCGGCTTGTCGGAAGGTGAGATCGTCGTGACCACCGGCAACTTCTTGCTCGACTCCGAGAGCCGTTTGCACGCCGCGATCGAGGGCCACTCGCACATAGGACACTGAGAGGGCCGGCATGGTCGAACGCATCATCGAGTTCTGCGCCAAGAACCGCCTCCTGGTGCTGCTCGGCGTGGCCTTCGCCACGGCCGGGGCGGTCTGGTCCATCCAGCGCATCAAGCTCGACGCCATCCCGGATCTGTCCGATCCGCAGGTGATCCTCTTCACCGAGTGGATGGGGCGCAGCCCGACGCTGGTGGAAGATCAGATCACCTACCCGATCGTGTCGACGTTGGTGGCGGCGCCGCACGTGGCGGATGTGCGCGGCTACTCGATGTTCGGCATGTCTTTCGTCTACGTGATCTTCGACGAAGGCACCGACGTCTACTGGGCGCGCAGCCGCGTGCTCGAGTACACGAACGGCCTGCGCAACAAGCTCCCGAGCGGCGTCGACCCCGTGATCGGACCTGACGCGACGGGCGTCGGCTGGGTCTTTCAGTACACGCTGGCCGACAAGAGCGGCAAACACGGCCTCGACGAGCTCCGCACGTACCAAGACTTCAATCTGCGCTACGCGCTCGGCAGCGTGCCGGGCGTGGCCGAGGTCGCGAGCGTCGGCGGCTATGAAAAGCAGTATCAAGTCACGGTCGACCCGCGCAAGCTCCGCGCCTACGACGTGACGCTCGACCAAGTCGTCTCCGCCATCCGCGACTCCAACAACGACGTGGGCGGCCGCATCTTGGAGATGTCCGGACGCGAGTATTACATCCGCGGCCGCGGCTACGTGGAGAACTTGGGCCATCTCGAGCGCATCGCGGTGCGCGCTGACGGACCGACCGGAACCCCGGTGCTGGTCCGCGACCTCGCTCAGGTCCGCTTCGGACCGGACATGCGACGCGGCCTGCTCGAATGGAACGGCGAGGGCGAAGCGGTCGGCGGCATCGTCGTCATGCGCTACGGCGAGAACGCGCTCGAGGTGATCGAGCGCGTCAAGCAGAAGCTCGCCGAGCTCGAGCCGAGCTTCCCGGAAGGCGTGAAGCTCGAGATCGCGTACGACCGCTCCGGGCTCATCCTGCGCGCGATCGATACGCTCAAGCACGCGCTGCTCGAAGAGGCGATCGTCGTGAGCTTGGTGATCGTCTTGTTCCTGCTGCACGTGCGTAGCTCACTCTTACCCATTCTGTCGTTACCCATCAGCGTCGCGCTCTCCTTCATACCGATGTATCTGCTCGACATCCCGTCGACCATCATGAGCCTCGGCGGCATCGCCATCGCGATCGGCGCCACGGTCGATGCCGAGATCGTCATGATCGAGGCTTCGCACAAGAAGCTGGAGGAGGCGGGCCCCGGCGCCGATCGCCATCGCCTGCTCGCGCAGGCCGCCAAGGAGGTCACGCCCGCGATCTTCTTCTCGCTGCTGATCATCGCGGTCGCGTTCCTGCCTGTGTTCACGTTGACCGGACAGGCAGGACGGCTGTTCAAGCCGCTCGCCTATTCGAAGACCTTTGTGATGCTGTTCTCGGCGCTCTTGTCGATCACCTTCGCGCCGGCGCTGCGCGATTTTCTGATCCGCGGGCGCATCTTCCCCGAGAAGCGCCATCCCATCTCGCGCTTCATGATCGCGCTCTACAAACCCTTCGTATTCGTCGCGCTGCGCAATCCGAAGTCGACGATCGCGATCGGAGTCTTTGCGCTGGCCTCCGCGATCCCGCTCGCGCTCAAGCTCGGCCACGAATTCATGCCGCCTTTGAACGAGGGCGACATTCTGTACATGCCCATCACCTTCCCGAACATCTCGATCGAGCAGGCCAAGCGCGAGCTGCAAAAGCAGGATCGCGTGCTGCGCGACTTCCCGGAGGTCGAGAGCGTATTCGGCAAGATCGGTCGCGCCGAGACGCCCACCGATCCGGCACCGTTGACGCTGGTGGAGACCACCGTGCGCCTCAAGCCCGTCTCCGCGTGGCGGAAAACAGAGCGCGAGCGCTGGTATTCGGGCTGGGCACCGAGCTGGCTCAAGCCGCTGTTTCGCCCGCTCTGGCCCGATCGGGAGCCCATACGATGGGAAGAGCTCACCGCCGAGATGAACCGGCGCATGCAGTTTCCCGGCTGGACCAACGCCTGGACCATGCCCATCAAGACGCGCGTCGACATGCTGTCGACGGGTGTGCGCACGCCCGTCGGCGTGAAGGTGTTCGGCACCGACTTCCATGAAATCGAGCGCGTCGGCACGACGCTCGAGCGCCTGCTCGCGCCGATCCCCGGGACGCGCAGCGTCCTCTACGAGCGCAGCTTAGGCGGTCTGTACGTCGACATCGTGCCGAAGCGCGACGAGCTCGCGCGCTACGGGCTGACCGTCGGCGACATCCAGCGCGTGATCGAGACGGCGATCGGCGGTCTGCCGATCGGCGTGACGGTCGAAGGCCGCAACCGCTTCTCCATCAACGTACGCTATCCGCAAGACGTACGCGGCGACGTCGATCGTTTGCGCGAGCTCCTCGTTCCGGTCTCGCCCTCGACGCCCGCGAGAATGGACGCGCCTCCGATGGCGCCAGACGGTCAGGGCGCGTGGCTGCAGACCGAGGCGAAGCCTTGGCTGCTCGCACAGAGCATGTCGGGCATGGAGAGCGGCTCGCCCCAAAGCGGTACGCTCCCCGCGCTACCTGGAGGTGGGGACAGTCTGCTCGCGCCAAACGGTCCGATGGCGCCCAACAGCGCGATGGTCTCCGATGCTCCGGGGATGGGCAGCGGACTCTCGCCCGCGCTTCCGAGCTCGTCGATGGGCGCACCTGGACAAGCCGCTCCGGGCAGCTCGGGCTCGTCTCGCTCCGCAGGATCGCGCCGCACCTTTCTCCCGCTGGGCCAGCTCGCCGATATCCGCGTGGTCGGCGGCCCGCCCATGGTGCGCGATGAAGACGGCATGCTGGTCGGCTACGTCTACGTGGACGTCGATCCCGCGCAGCGCGACATCGGCGGTTATGTCGATGAGGCGAAGCAGGTGGTCCAGCGCGCCATCGCCGGCGGTGAGCTGCACCTTCCCACCGGCTACTCTCTGCGCTGGACCGGACAATACGAGCTGCTCGAGCAGACGGCGGCGCGCATGAAGGTGGTCGTGCCCGTGACGCTCATGATCGTGGTGCTGCTCTTGTTCCTGCACTTCCGGAACTTGATCGAGGTCCTGATCGTGCTGCTGTCTATCCCGTTCGCGCTGGTGGGGAGCGTGTGGTTGCTATGGCTGCTCGATTACCGGGTCTCCACGGCGGTCTGGGTGGGCGTGATCGCCCTGGTCGGCCTCGCCGCGCAGACCGGCATCGTCATGATCGTCTACATCGATCACGCGTACGAGCGGCGCCGGCGCGCAGGAAAGATCCGCGATCTGAACGACATCATCTGGGCGCACATGGAGGGCACGGTGCTGCGCGTGCGCCCCAAGCTGATGACCGTCTCCACGATGCTGATCGGACTCGTGCCGCTGCTTTGGACCAGCG
This sequence comes from uncultured Polyangiales bacterium, assembly GCA_964651185.1. Classification (GTDB taxonomy): domain Bacteria; phylum Myxococcota_A; class Polyangia; order Polyangiales; family DASUME01; genus DASUME01. Next base: position 4,718 of record CAZYWR010001017.1, on the reverse strand, counting down.
GCTCAGGCGCGGACGTCATGAAGCGAATCGCAGCGCCCATGGTGGGAGGGCTGGTCACCTCGGCGTTTCTGACGCTCGAGATCATCCCCGTGATCTACACGTACTGGCGCCAGGAGCAGCTCCTGTGGGAGCGCCTGGCGACGCTCGACATCAGGCGGCTCAAGGTGCTCGAGCGGCTCGCATGGATCCACGGCGGGGCGTGGGCGCTGCTGTTCGGCGCGCTCGTGTCGAGCCTCTATACGACTTTGCCGCACGGCGTGCACGCCGCGCTCTGCGCGACGGCGGGCGCGCTGATCGCGGCGAGCGCCGTCGCTTATTTATGGCGGCGGCCCGCGGCGCGCCGCTTGGTCTGGCCTGCGCGGACGCTCGAAAGCGTCGCCATGACGCGCTCGTAGCGCACGCACCGCCCGGGCTTACGGTGCGCGCTCCGCCCGCGCCGACATGAGCCGCGCGCCAGCGGCGGGCTCATCCGGCGCGATTCGGCGTCAAGGTGCCACGGTCGCCGTCGTGTTCCCCGACATCCCGGGTGCGTACGCCGCGCGGATGGTCGTGGTGCCGGCGTTGACGGCGCTCGCCAAGCCTTCGCTCCCACGAACGTTGCTGATGATCGCCACGCTCTGATTCGAAGACAGCCAGGTGACCTGCGTGGTCAGGTCTTGCGTCGAGCTGTCCGAGTAGTTGCCAGTCGCGGTGAACTGGAAGGTCGTCCCCTTGGCGAACGAAGGCGTCGCCGGCGTGACCGAGATCGAAACCAGCGTCGCGGCGCTCACGGTCAACGTCGTCGAGCCGGTCACGCTGTTGCGCGTGGCGCTGATGGTGGTCTGTCCGGCCGTACTCGTCGAAACTTGTCCGCGCGCGTTGCGGCCGTTCGCGATCGTGGCGACTCTGGTGTCGCTGGAGTTCCAGTTCACGAGCGCCGTCAGGTCTTGCTTCGAGCCGTCGGAGAACGTGCCCTCGGCCGTGTACTGCTGCGTGATGCCGCGCGGCGACGTCAGATCAGACGGAGTGACCTCGATCGAGACCAAGGTCGCAGGGTTCACGGTCAACTGCGTCGTCGCGAGCGTGGTGCCCAAGGTCGCCGAGATCAGCGTCCGACCTGCTGCCACGCCGCTCGCGATGCCCTCGGAGCCAGGGGCATTGCTGACGGTCGCGACCGCCGAGTCGGAGCTCTTCCAGGTCACGGACGCCGTCAGATCCTGGGTAGTGCTATCAGAGTAGGTCCCGGTGGCCACGAACGCCTGGGTGGTCCCCTTGGCGATGGTCGGATTCGCGGGCGTGATCGCGATCGAGGTGAGCGTCGAGGCGCTCACGGTCAAGGTCGCCGAGCCCGTGACCGCGCCTTGCGTCGCGGAGACGGTGGTCTGCCCGCCGGTCAGGCCGGTCGCGAGCCCCTCGCTGCCGGCGGCGTTGCTGATCGCGGCGACCGTGGTCGAGGAGGAGGCCCAGGTGACGGCGTCGGTGAGATCGCGGGTCGATCCATCCGAGAACGTACCGGTCGCCGTGAACTGCTGGGTGGTGCCGCGGGAGATCGTCGGCAGCGCGGGGCTGACGGTCAGCGAGGCGAGCACGGCCGCGGTCACGGTCGCTTGCGTCGAGCCCGTCACGCCATCGGAAGTGGCCGACACCGTGACGGTGCCCGCCGTGGCGGCGTTCGCGAGGCCGCGACTCCCGCCGCTGTTGCTCAGCGCGAGCACCGTAGGATCTGACGACGCCCACACGACGGTCGACGTAAGGTCCTGAGACGTTCCATCCGAGTACATGCCGGTCGCGGTGTACTGCTGCGAAGTGCCCGCCGGAAGCGACTGGTTGGCGGGCGTCACCACGACGGATCCGAGCGTCGCTGCAGTCACGGAGAGCGTGGTGGTCGCGCTGACCGCGCCCTTGGTCGCCGAAATCGTCGTCTGACCGACGCCCACCGCCGTGGCGAGCCCCTTCGAAGCAGCCTCATCGCTGACGCTAGCCACGTCGGGGTCCGCGGAAGCCCACGTTACCTGGGAAGTAAGATCCTGGGTGGAGTTATCCGAGAACGTCCCGGTGGCCGTGAACGCGGTCGTGGTTCCCTTCGCGATCGTCACGTCCGTTGGACTGATGGCGAGAGACACCAACGTGGCGCTGCTTACCGTCAGATGCGCCGAACCCGTCAGGCCGCCGAAGCTGGCGCTGATCGTGGCGTCGCCGCCCGACACGCCCGTGGCGAGCCCGCCGCTCGCGACAGTCGCCACACCTTCTGCAGACGAGCTCCACGTCGCAGTCGCGGTCAGATCCTGCGTGGTCGCGTCCGAGAACGTCCCGGTGGCCGAGAGCTGCACGCTCGTTCCCGGCGCGATCGTCGTCGTCGCGGGTGTCACGTCGACCGCCACCAGCGTGGCTGCGGTCACGGACAACGTGGTGGTGCCCATCACCGACCCCAGTTGAGCGTTGATCGTCACCGAGCCCACGTCTACGCCGCTGGCCAGACCGGTCGCCCCTACGCCGGCTTTGGTCGGGTCGGAGGAGCTCCATGCCACCATCGCGCTCAGATCACTCGTCGAGTCGTCCGAGTAGATGCCGGTGGCCGTGAGCTGCTGGGTCGTGCCCTTAGCGATCGAAGCGCCAGTCGGGTTGATCTGAATCTGGACCAGGCTCGGGGGGGTCGCGCTGTCAGCGCTGGCAGAGTCCGACGTCGCGTCCGTGTCCGTGGCGGCGTCCGAAGTGCCGCCGTCCGAATCTGTCGACCCATCGCTTCCGGAGTCCAGGTCCGCCGTCGCGCCGTCGTCGTCGCTCGCAGCGTCGTCGCCCGCGTCGCTCCCCTGCCCGCCTCCGTCGTCCGAAGCGGCGTCGGAGCCGAGCGCGGCATCTTCGTCATTTGCACTCGCGTTGTGATTGCTCGAGCAACCCGCCGCCACCGAGGCAAGGCAAAAGACAAACACCCCAAGGAAACCCCGAGCAACGTGCCGCGCGGGCGCGGTGTACGGGCGCATCCGACCAGACGGACCATGACCCCATCTCATGCTGACTCCTTACTCAAGTTCTCGCCGAGTCTTTTCGTGACCCATCGTACCGCTCCAAGCGGCCGTGATTCGAGGCTCCGCGCAGTGGAACAAACCGACTCCATTTTGCGCTTCCGCCCTTCGCGCGTTGACGTGTGCTCGAGCGCGCGTTTCGGATCATCGCCAGATCTCGAAATCGGCGGCGACCTCGTAACTCGACAGACATGCCGACTTTGGCCGACAGCATGCGCGTTCATGCGCATGCAACGCCATTTGAACCGCAGAACATCGGATGGCCGAGCGCGGCGAGGTACGTTTGTTTGAGCTGTCATCGGCCGGCCTAAGTGAGCCACCTGGAGTTCGGCAGACCTGATCCACTCGGTTCGGCAGAAGTGATCCGGTCGAGTTCGACAGAAGTGATCCGCCCGAACTGAACGCAAGGTCAGCCACGGCCCTCGCACGTTGTGCCTCACGCTCGCTCCAGGCGGGGCTGCGTGATTGCGCCCGGGGGAGGCGCGCGGGCCCCGGGTCGACATGCATCGATTGCAAGAGCTGGTTCGTCTGCATCGTATGGGCATGGGCTGCCATCAGGCGGCGCGCATGTGTTTCGCGGCGCGATGTACTCGGCGCCTTGGCGCTTTGGTCGGCAAGTAATTGTGGGCGCGCGCTGATCGCAGCTCTGTGCAGCTGTTCCACGACGACGTGCGCGTCGCGACGCACGAAGCGCAGAAGCCGGGGCAGCGGCGCACGGACGAGCGCCATCTTCCCGAGCAGGCGAGAACACCACTGGGCGCGGGCGCGGCCCGCCCTTGGCAACGCTGGGCGACGGGGCTGTGCCACTCTCCGCCATGGCCTCCGCAGATGGCGCACCGATACCCGTGCCCGCCTTGTCAGCCTGGAGTTTCTTGTGTTCTCGCGCGCTCAGATGCGATGGCCTAAAATACGCCTCTGCGCTGCATGGGCCCTGTTGAAAATGAGGCACACTCCGACTATTACCTGGGTAGCCTCTTCGGACTGTGGCCTGCCGACGGTGGCCAATGCGAAACGTAAGCGTCGAGAGATCGAGGTCCCAATGGATAGGTGGGCGCTACGGGTTCAAGTGATTCTTGCCAGGGCATGACTGCCAAGCAGATACTCAGGATATTTCCGGAGCTCAGCCCTGACGATGTACGCAGCGCCCTGCTCAGAGCTGCCGATGTCGTATGCGATGAAAACGCGTCGCTTTGTTCGGACGAGACTGCTAGCGCCATGCGGGCGGAGATGAGAGCTGACGCCTCGCTGAGCGAGGACGAGGCGATGGCAGTCGCCGTGGAGGAGACGCGGGCCCATCGTCGCGAGCGAGCCAAGCGCGAGTTGTGAGCGATGTCGTTGTCATTCATTGCAACGTCTTGGTGGCTGGGCTCATCACGCAAAGCGCCCTTTCGCCGACTGCGATCTCGTACGCATCGAGCGCCTCTCAGCTCGTCGAGCGCGCGCTACCTGAAGCTCTTCGGCTCGATTACGGAGAACTCACGCGCGACTGGCTAAACCAATGGATGGTGCGGACGGCTGACGGCACTGAACACCGGGTCGAAGGCGATGCAGCTGTGGTTTTTCCTGGCGGGACGACGCCGACAGCGCTGACTTGGCGCTCGTGGCGCGCGCATTTGCCGGTGGCGGTCGTGATCGTTGTCGTCCTTTTGGGGCTCACGGTACGTTTCTGGATACTGGCGTCGCGGCAGCCGTGAGGGTTGGTGATCCGGTGCAGCG
>CAZYWR010001016.1:0-4740 GCA_964651185.1 uncultured Polyangiales bacterium | reverse complement strand
TGATCGGCGCGCTCGCGCTGCTCGATTGGGTGCGCACACGTCGCGAGCCGATCGCAGACGTGCAGTGTGCGCTGCCCGAGCGCGCGCGCTTGGGCGAGCCGTTCCTCGCGAACTACCGCATCGACAACCCCACGGCGCGCGCGTTGCGCGTGTGCGTGCTCGACGATCGCGGTTCGGGTCTCGGCGGCGATCTCGAGCTCGCGCCGCAGATGCTCGCGCCGGCGAGCTCGGTCACGCTGCAGGCGAGCTGGACTCCGAGCCGGCGCGGGTTGCTCACCCTCGGTCCCATGCACGGGCTCAGCGCGTCGCAGCTCGGCCTCTTCGAACGGCGCGTCGCGTATGCACGCGCGGACGCCCGCACGTTGCGCGTGTTGCCGAACCCCGGCTCCGGCAGCGACGCGCTGCTCGGGCTCGACGCGTTCGCTGGCGGCCGCGCGCGCCAAACGCGAGGACCGGGCATGGAGCTCGACATCTTGCAGCCGTACACGGAGGGAGACGACCCGCGCCACGTCGACTGGCGCGCGACAGCGCGCGCACGGCAGCTGATCGTCCGGCGCTTCCGCGAAGAGCGCAACCAGAGCGTGATCGCGGCCGTCGACACCGGGCGCATGATGGCGACCGCCGTCGCTGGCTGGTGCAAGCTCGATCACGCGCTCAACACGACGGTCGCGCTCGCGCAGGCCGCGCGCCTGCGCGGCGACCGCATCGGCTTCGCCGCGTTCGATGAGGCGGTGCGCGCGTGGGTGCCAGTCCAAGATGCGCGGCGCGGTCTCGCGCGTTTGCTGGATGCCACGCTGCCGCTCGCGGCGCGTCCGGTGGAATCGAGCTTTCAGGTGCTCGCCGAGCTCCTCGAGGCGAGCCACAAAAAGCGCTCCCTCGTCGCCATTCTCACCGACTTCGTCGAGGCCGCGGACGCGCTCGAGCTCGAAGGCTACCTGGCCCGGCTGGCGCAACGGCACGTGGTGTTGCTGGTGGCGCTGCGCGATCCGATCTTGTCCGAGCTGGACGCGGCTCCCGCCGAGCTCGACGAGGCGAGCGTGTATCGGCGGCTCGTGCTGCAAGATCTGGCGGCCGAGCGCAGCACGGTGCTGCGGCGCTTGACGCGCCTCGGCGTGCATACGCTCGACTTGCGCCCGGAGCGTTCGCGCGCACCCGTGCTCTCGCGCTACCTCGCGCTGCGGCGCGCGCTCTGACGGGCCGACGGCCGGCTCAGTCGGCCTCTTGCGCTGCTTCGAGGAAGCTCGTGTCGACCGCTGGAGCGCGGCGCGCCAGCCTGGCGACGATCCAGACGTAGGCGCAGAGCGCGAGCGTCACGAGCGCCGCCACCAGAAAGCGCGCCGCCGTCGACCAGCGCGATTGGCGCACGAAGCTCTCGATCAAGGCCGCCAATACGAACAGCGGGAGCGCGGCGAGCACCAGCGCGACGGCATCGCGGGCGGCGCTGCGCAAGCTCGCCGCCCGCCCCGCGCGCGCGGGGGCCACGACGGAAAGACCCATCGTGAGCCCTCCGCTCGCGCACAACACGATCGCCAAGAGCTCGGGGATGCCGTGCGGGATGATCCAGGCGAGGAACATCGTCTGCTGCGCGGTCCCGACGAACATCGAGCAGAACGCGCCGAGGATCAGGCCGTTGTACAGGAGCAGCAGCAGCGTGGGGACGGCCAGCAAGGGCCCGCTCGCAAAGGCCAAGATGCCCACGCGCGTGTTGTTGGCGAACAGCGACGCGCCGAAGAAGGAGTTGGCCGCGAAGGGGCGCTCGGCACGCGCGAGAAAGCGTTCGCGCTCCTGATCGGACTCGGCGAGCCGCAACAGCGCGTCCCCCTCGTACATCGACGCGGGCACCAGCGCGGGGAGGGTCTCCGGATCGAGCGAGGCGGCGCGACCGCCGAGCCAGCCGCCGCACACGAGGAAGATCGCGGCGATCCATTGCAGGCGCCAAGTGCGCGAGAGCGCGCCCGGCAGCTCACTCCACCAGACCCCTCGGGCGCGCCGCGGGCGCGCTGGTTCGGCGTGGACGAGGCTGTACGCTTGTACGCACAGAGCGTTCAGGTAGCGCACCGCTTCGGGATCCGCGCCGCGCTGGCGCAGCCGCGCCAGGCGCGCCGCGTGCAGACGGTAAAGGCGCGCCAGCTCACGGAGCTCTTCGAACGACAGCCCGGCGCGCCCGTGTGCCCGCTCGAGCAGCTGTTCGAGGCGCGAGCCGTCGTCGCTCGCGTCGCGCGCTCGCGACTCCCCATTTCGAGCTACCATCATAGGACCTTTCGAAGGGCGTAGCGTGACGATACCAGACGATCCTCCTCCCAGCGTGCGCTCCGCAGAGGGGGTCGAGCTGTACATGCCGGTCGCCGGTCCGGCGCCTCGCATGCTCGCGTACGCGATCGACGCCTTGTTGCTCTGGTGCGGGCTGGCGATCTTCTTCCTCGCCGTTGCGCTGCTCGCGCCCGGGTTGATGCGCAGCTTGTTTCCCGCCTGGCGCTCCGCGCAATTCCAACGCGAGCCAGAGCTGACGCTCCTTCCGTTCGCGATCGTGCTGATGATCGTCACTTACTTCGGCGAGCTGCTCTATTTCGTGTTCTGGGAGAGCGTCAGCAGCGGCAGCTCACCGGGCAAGCGCTTGGTAGGCTTGCGTGTCGTCCGCCTCGACGGACTCAAGCTCGATCTGCGCGCCTCGTGGATCCGTAACTTAATGCGCGCTGTGGACGTGTTGCCCTCGAGCTATACCGTGGGGCTCGCCGCGATCGTCAGCTCCGAGCGAGGTCAGAGGCTCGGCGATCTCGCGGCAGGGACGCTCGTCGTGCGCCTCGATCGTCCGGAGCGCGCGCTGCGCATCAGCTTGCCTCCGGGCTTGTCGCCGCTTGCGCTGTCGCGTGAACAGCTGCGCCGCCTGGGCGATCGCGAGCGCGCCCTCGTGCGCGGAGCGCTCCGGCGCGCGGCATCCACCGCAGCCGAGCGGCGCGCGGCCGTGCTGCGAGGCGCGGCGTCGGCGCTGGCGCAGACCCTCGAGCTCGATCCCGCGCTGGCTGCGGATCCTGACTTGTTTCTGCGCCAGCTGTGGCTCGCGATGCAGCAAGGACGCCGGTAGCCTGCGCCGACGGAGCTGTCCCGCGCCGCACCCGGCGTGGCGTGCAGCGCGATGCGCGCCGGATTGATCCGCGCCTACCTTTGTCCGTAAAGTAGCCGCTCGGCTTCGTACGGAAGCCCTGACCACGTCTCGCAACGCTGAGGTCCGCTGATGCGTATCTTCGTGACGGGCGCCACGGGTGTGATCGGCAGGCGTGCGATCCCGCTCATGGTCGCAGCAGGCCACCAGGTGACTGCGATCGGTCGCGCCCGCGAGGTGCGCGAGCAGCTCGAGCGCGCGGGCGCCACCACGGCGCAGCTCGACCTGTTCGATCACCGCGCCGTCGAAGGTGCCATGGCCGGCCACGACGTCGTCGTGAACCTCGCGACCCATATCCCGCGCGGGCCCGTGCGTCCGCTCCTTCCGGCGGCCTGGCGCGAGAACGATCAACTGCGCAAACAGGCCTCCGCCCTGCTCGTGGATGCGGCGCTCGCCGCGGGCGTGCAGCGCTTCGTGCAGGAGTCGTTCGCGCTCATCTACCCCGACTCGGGCACAGCTTGGATCTCGGAAGAGACGGCGCCGCGCGTCGTCCGCACCACGCGCACGGTGCTCGACGCCGAGGCGTCTGCCATGCGCTTCGGTCGTGAAGGCGGGAGTCACGTCGTGCTCCGCTTCGCGCTCCTGTACGGTCCTGGCGATCCCTGGACGCGCGTCGTGTGCGAATCCGTGCGGCACGGCTTTTTGCCGTTGTTCGGCGCGCCTCAGGGGTTTGTGTCGGTGCTCCACCAGGAAGACGCCGCGCGCGCGGTGGTCACGGCGCTGAGCTTGCCCGGCGGCATCTCCACCGTCGTCGACGACGAGCCCGTGACGCGCCGCCAGCTCGGCGAAGCGTTGGCGCGCATGCTGCACGTTGCACCGCCCAGGCTCGCGCCGCCCTGGCTCCAGCACTGGAGCGGCGCGATCGGCGAATTGATGGCGCGCTCGCTGCGCATCTCGAACGGGAAGCTGCGCACCGTAAGCCACTGGGCGCCGCGCTACCCGAGCGTGCGCGAGGGCTTCCGCGCCGCGCTCCAGGAGCGTTCGAGCGTTCCCATCGCGCCCTGACGATCCGTTGCGCTCTCGAGCGGGCGTGCGCGTCAGACGCCGTTCGCGAGGCCGACGCGCCGCGCGAGGTCCGACGTGAACACGCCGCGCGGGTCGTACTCGCGCTTGATCGCGAGCCACTCGTCGACGCGCGGATACATCGCGCGAAAGGTCGCGGCCTCCACGCACGAGTCTTTGCCCAGATAGATCCGCCCGCCTGCGTCGACCACCACGCGGTCGAGCCGGCGCAAGAAGGTGACAGTGTTGCGGCGGATGGGGAAGTCGATCGCGAACGTATAGCCCTCGCGCGGAAACGAGAGGTGGCCTTCGCTCTCCTTCCCGAAGCGCTTGAGCACGTTCAGAAACGGCAGTTCTCCTTGCGTCTGCATGGCGCTCAAGATCTCGCGCATGCGACGCGGCCCATCGGCGAAGGGGATCACGAACTGATACTGCGCGAAGCCGCGCTTGCCGTAGCCGCGGTTCCAGTTCGCGAGCACGTCGAGCGGGTAGAAGAAGCCGGCGTAGTGCCCGTACTCGCGCAAGTGTGCTTGGTGGCCGAGCGCATACGCGTTGACCAGGCGAATACTCAGTCGGTT
>CAZYWR010001015.1:0-1648 GCA_964651185.1 uncultured Polyangiales bacterium | reverse complement strand
CGTCGTCTACGCCGCGTTCAGCGAGGGCGTGGTCGCCGGCATCTGGGGGCGCCTCTCGCCGGGCGCGCTCGCCGCGCTTTTGGGCGTGGACGCGGCGCTGCTCGCGCTCGTGTTGTACCTCACCCGCACCCTGAGCCGCCGCCTCGGCTTTTCGAAAGAAGACGAGATCGTCGCCGTGTTCTGCGGCTCGAAGAAGAGCCTGGCGAGCGGCCTCCCGATGGCAACCGTGCTCTTCCCCCAAGCTGCCGTCAGCGCGATGGTGCTGCCGCTGATGCTGTTTCACCAGCTCCAGCTCATGGCTTGCGCTTGGCTCGCGCGCCGCTACGCCGCGCGTGGGTGACAGGGACTCTTGGAACCCATCGGTCGAGGACCCGCTCGCGGAGGAGAGCGCCACCCTCGCGGCATGCTATGGCGGTGCCGTGACCCGACGCGTAGGTCTTGGTCCTGCGCGCGGACGTCCCGTAATCAAGCTCGGCGGATCTCTATCGGACCATCTCGATTCGGCGCGCCAGCGCTTGGTGCGCGGTGGATCGCTCTGTGCGAACTTCGACGGCTTCGACCTTCACGGCCGTATCGCCGTGCGTACCTAGCAACGCGAACGGCTCGAGGAGCTCGTGCGCTACTGCGCGCGACCCCCGCTCGCGAATTGATCGGCTCGAAAAGCGAGAAGACGGACACTACTTGCTCCGTCTGAAGACGCCCTACCGTGATGGCACAACCATCTGTGTTTCGAGCCGATCGAGCTCATGGAGCAATTGGCGGCACAGATCCCGAAGCCCCGTGTAAACTTGGTTCTCTCTGCTGGCATCCTTGCGCCTCACGCGCGACACCGCGCCCTCTGCGTTCGCTATGTACGAGCCGAACGAACCTTGCAAGAGGCGCAACCTGGCATCCAGAGTCGTTCCGAGCATGCGGCGTGGGCCGAGTTGATGCGTGCCACCTTTGAGCTCGACATTCTGGCTTGTCTCAAATGCAGGGGCCGCCTGCGTTTGATAGCGACCATCCTCGATCCCCGAATCGCGGCCAAGCTACTCCGGCACCTAGGCGCCCGTCCCGGGCGCCGCCACAAAGTCCTGCTCGCCGTTCCCCTCTGTTGTGGGGCGTAGTCGACGAATGGAGCTGAAGCGTGCCCCGATCGGAGACGCATCGCCGACGGTGGAAGCGTCATGGGGGAGTTGCATCCTGTGCACCACCGTGCTCCAGCGGCACCGGATTCGTCTGGCATCACGCGGCGGCACTGGATTCGCCTGGCATCACGCGATGTAATTGGCTTTGTAGCCACCGCCTCGGCGGGAGGGGTGCAGGGGTGCATAGGCATTGCGCAGAACGGATGATCTATCCACTCGGTGGTAGAGCGGTTTGCACGACCTATGCTCCTTCGAGAACCCGAACGCGGAGCTGTCGCGGCTCGAGCGCGTCGGCCACTACCCGCAGCTGGAGGCGCCCGAGGAGGCCACGGACGAGATCGAGCGCTGGCTCGAGCGCGTCGACGTGCCGGCGCGAGCGCGCCGTGCTGGCCACCAAGTTCGGGAGCGTCGGCGACACGGTGGGCAAGTCGAGCGGCATCAACGGTCGGCCCGAGTACGTGCGGCGCGCCTGCGAGAAGTCGCTAGAGCGGCTGGGCGTCGAGCACAGGCGCTGGCCGCGG
>CAZYWR010001014.1:0-6438 GCA_964651185.1 uncultured Polyangiales bacterium | reverse complement strand
GACCCAGGCGGGCTCTTGGCCGAGGTCGAGCGCCAGCTGGCTCGCTGGCCCAAGCACCGCATGGCGGAGGATTTGTCGCAGCGCTACGCGGGCTGGCTGCGCGCGTTCGCGGCGCTCGCGAGCGGGCGCGCTGCGTTGGCGCGCGAGCACGTGGCCGAGCTCGAGCGGGGCGAGCTCATCCGGCGCGCGTTGACCCCGCACGCGCTGCGCGCGGAGATCGAGCTGTTGCGCGGCCTCATCCACGTGGCCGCGCCGGCGCTGCAACGAGAGCGGGTGCAGCGCTCCATCGCGCGCCTCGAGGCAGATCCGCGACCCTACGGCGGCGCGTTCGCCCACACCTTGCGCGCGGCCCTCGCGCTGCGCGCCGGCCGCTCCGCGACGCACGCGCTGGCTGCCGCGGAGCTCGCGGCGCGCCGCGGAGGACTCTCCGCCCTGGCGGCCAGCGCTTCTGCGATGCAGGCGCTCGTGTCATCGCAATCTCTCGGCGGCCCCGACGGGCGTATGTTCTTGCGCGCGCAGGGGGTGGTCCATCCGGAGCGCTTTGCGCGATTCTGGTTTGCACCCTGGACACTTGAGCAGCGCTGAGCGACGGCGAACGTTCCGTCCCATGCACGCCGCCGGCGCTCGATGCATGGGGGGCCCGGGGCGGGCGCTTCGTGAGCGAGCACCCTGTTCGGCGGGCAGATCCGTCCTGCGCATGCGTAAGAGCCTGACGAGGTATGGATGATGAGCAGTCCGGAACGCAAACGGATCGTCGTGCTCGGAGGAGGGATCGCCTCCCTCTCGACCGTCTTCGAGCTGACCAGCCAACCGAATTGGAAGGATCGCTACGACATCACCGTCTACCAGCAGGGCCACCGGCTCGGCGGCAAATGCTCCAGCGCGCGCGCTCGCTACGGCGAGGTCGAGCGCATCGAGGAGCACGGCCTGCATGTGTTCTTCGGGTTTTACGAGAACGCCTTCGACATGATGCGCCGCACCTACGCGGAGCTCGACGGCATCGCGGAGGAGGAAGGTGAGAAGCGGCTTGCCCTCCAAGACGCGTTTTTGCCGCGCGACATGGTGCTGCTGGGCGACGACAAGACGCGCCCGCTGCGCAGTTGGACGCTGTTGTTTCCGCGCCGCCCCGGCGAACCGGGCGTCGCGCACAGCGGGCGAGCGGATCCCGAGCCGCTGACCTTCGGCGTGGTGGGCGCCAACATTCTGGAGCTCGTGGTCGGGCAGCTGCTGTTCGCCGCCGATCTGCAGGTGCGCGGGCTCGGCGCGCCCTCGGAAGACGGAGTGAACGAGTTCGCGCGCTACCTAGCGGCGCTGCGCGCGGGCGACGGTCGCGATCTGTTGAGTAAGATCTGGCAGCTGATGCTCAAGCTCAGCGTGGTGTTGCGCGTGCCGCTGCTCGCCCGGGCGCTCGTGGGCATGCTGCGCATGGCGCGTTGGATGCTGCGCGCAACGGACCGGCTGCGCTGGTTCGACCGCGCGTGGCTGCGCAAGCCATTCTGCTTCGTGCTCGCGAAGTTGCGCGTGCTGGCGCGCTTGGGATTCGATCTGCTCGACTCGACCGCGTTCGAGGTCTCCCAGGCGGCGATCGCGGTCGACCTCATGCTCACCATCTGGATCGGACTCTTACGCGAGAACGTCCTCTCCGGAGACGCCGACTGGTTCGCGCTCGACGAGCTCGATTACCGCGACTGGCTGCGCAAGCACGGCGCGCGCGCCGAGACGGCGGAGTCGCCGCCGCTCTCTACGCTCGCCGACGCGACCTTCTCCGACGCGCGCCAGCACGGTTCGGGCGCGGGCACCACGCTGCACCTCACGTTGCGCATGCTGCTCCAGTACAAGCGCGCGATCATGTTCAAGTTCGCCGCCGGCATGGGCGACACGGTGATCGCCCCGCTCTACCGCGTGCTCAAGGCGCGCGGCGTGCGCTTCGAGTTCTTCCACCGCATCGACAAGCTCGTGCCGGCCAGCGCGGGCGGCGAGCCGATCGTCGGAGCCATCCGCTTTCGCCGTCAGGCGAAGCTGCGCGACCCGGAACGCGGTTACGAGCCGCTCGAGCGCTTCTCCGACGGCATGCTCTGCTTCCCCAAGTCGCCTGATTATGCGCAGCTGGTCGAGGGCGAGCAGCTCAGCCGGGGAGAGCACGATCTCGAGAGCGCGTGGAACAGCTGGGACGCGGGCCGTCCCGCCGAGACGCTCGAATGGGGCCGCGACTTCGACTGCGTGGTGTTGGGCATCTCCGTGGGCGCGCTCTCCAGCATCTGTGCAGAGCTCGCGGCCGACGCGGAGTCCCGACCTCCGCCGGCGCGCGGAAGCGCGCACGCACCGACGCTGTCGAGGATGCTGCGCGAGGTCGCGACCGTCGAGACCATGGCCGTGCAGCTCTGGCTCAAGCCCTCATTTGCCGCCTTGGGAGCGCCCTCGAAGAACGGCATCGGCGTGAACTACCCACAGCCGTTCGACACCTGGGCCGAGATGGAGCACTTGCTGACGCGCGAACGTTGGCCGGACGACGCGAAGCCGGGCACCCTGGTCTACCTGTGCTCGGCGGTCGACGAGCCTTACGGTTACGTCCCTCCGCCGGTGTCCGATCGGGACCACCCGGGCCGCCAGCTCCGGAAGATCAAGCGCACGGCTCTGCACTGGCTCGATCAGTTCGGGGGCAGCGTGTTCCGCAACGTCGAAGATGGCGCGCGCCACTTCGGATACGAACAACTCGTCGACCCTGGCGGGGGCGCCGGCAAGGAGCGCTTCGAGAGCCAATTTTACTGCGCGACCACGCATCCGTCCGATCGCTATGTGCTGTCGTTGCCGGGCACGACCTGGATGCGCCTCCGCCCTCACGAATCGGGGTTCCACAATCTGGTCTTCACCGGCGATTGGACGCTGAACGCGATCTCCGCCGGCTGCGTGGAGGCGGCCGTGATCTCCGGACGCGAGGCGAGCCGGGCGCTGATCGGGCATCCGGTCGCGATCGCCGGCGACTGGCTCACGAGAGTACATCCTGAGCTGTGTTCGACGCCGATGCTGCCGCAGTTGCCCATCGGCGAGCTCGAGCAGACGGCCGCGGGACCGGCAGACTCGCCGTCCGCGCCGCGCGCTCTGCCCGCGGCGGGCCCGCCATTCCCGGCCAAGGAGCAGAGCGGCGTGGTCGAGCTGCAGCCGCACCGGCCCCACGTGCCGCCGATCGTCGAGTCTGCACGCGAGGCTTACTTCCGCCGTCCACTCGATATGATCCCGCGTCCCCAATATGTCTGCAGAGAGACCTGCACGGACTGGTTCTTCTTCCACGCGCGCGAGGCGGCGCTGCAGGCGTTGTGCGACGAGCTGCTCAACCACGAGGCGAGTCCGACGCAGTACACCCCGCTCGCGCCGCTCGTGGCATTCGTGGCTGCGCGGCTCGGACGAACCTACGCGAATACCGAGCGTATCGGCTACATCCCCGAGAAAGACTTCGCGTTCTGGATCCCCGTCAAGGCGGTCGCGAAAAAGGGCAGAGAGGCCGAGCACGTGGCGAGTCCGATGGCTTGGTTGCAGCCCTGCCTTTGGGTGGACAGCTGTCCGGCGGTGGTCGGCGGTCGCGAAGTGTACGGCGTGAACAAAGTGCTGGGCGCGCTCCGCGTGCCGACCCAGGACAGTCCGATGTTCAGCATCGATACGATCGCCATTCCCCGGCAGGGTCCCGCGTTGCGCGCGGAAGAGCCGACCGAGCTGGCGCAGATGAACCGCATTCTGGAGTTGGAGGTGGATCCGGCTCCGGGCCTGTTCGATCACGCGCAGTCGCTCTTCAACGCCTCGGAGGCGCTGCGCTTGGCCGCGCATGTTGCGCTCGAGGGGCTCGGTCAAGCGAGCTGGCTCGAAGCGTTGTGGAAGCAGTTCGAAGACCAGAGCATCCCGCTCGTCGCGCTCAAGATGTTCCCCGATGTGCGGGACGCCGAGCGCGTCTGCTACAAAGCGGTCGTCGAAGCTCCGAGCCGCCCCATCTCGGAGGTCGCGTGGCATCCACGGCCGGGAAATCACGTCTTACGGATCTATCCGTTCGACAGCCTCCCCATCGCGGAGCTGTTCGGCTTGAGCACGGAGCCGAGCCTCGACTCGGCGGTCCTCCCGGTCGAGATCGCCAAGCCGTTCTTTGCCTTGACCGCCAAGTTCGACTTCGTGCTCGACTCAGGCAAGGTCGTGTTCGACTTCCTGACCTGCCTCGACAAGGAGCATCCGAAGATCGCCACGTCGGCGTAAGGCGCTCTCATGGAGCCCCAGCCATCGACGGGTGGCGCAAGCGCCACCTTCTCTAAAAGGGCGGCGAATGTCGACATTCACCGCCCTTTAGCTAGTTTAGGTCGTCGAGCCTGCCGGTGGGGGGGCGCTGCGGCGCGATCTTGGACCCGCCGATTTCAGGCCACGCTTCCCAGCGGCTCGCGCTCTCGAGCGCGACGTACGGCGGCTCGTAGAGCTCGCGCAGCTCGAGCAGGTCGCCGTCTGCGAGCGGACAGCGCTCGGCCCACGCGAGCGCCTCGGCTTTCGACCGCACTTGGATGATCAGGATGGCTGCGGTCAGTCGGCCCGTCTCCGCAAAGGGCCCCTCGCTCACGACGCGCTCGCCGTGCGACGACACGATGCGCGCGCCGCGCAGGCTAGGCAGCAGGCCTTCGGCTACGCGCAGCACGCCGGCGTCGGTCAGCTCCTCGTAATACCTCGCCATCGCGGCGATGAGCCGCGGATCAGGTCGGCGGCGCAGGTCCGTGTCCTCGCGGCTCCAGAGCTGGATCATGAATCGCATGGCGTCTCCTTTGACTTCGCTCGCGCGCCGCTACCGCCTGCTTCGAGGCGGGGTCGGCGGGCTCGTCCTTACGACGGATGAGCGGCCGCGAGATCGACGCTCCGTGCGCTTCTTTTCTCACGCAACACCGTCCGGCCCCGAAATGTTTGTGCGACCGGCTCAGTGGCGTCGGAAGGCGCCGTCGAAGTAGCTGGCGGGATCGCGCACGCCCGGAATCGGGAAGCTCGTATCGTGCGGGTCGCGCACGCCGGGGATGGGAAAGGCCGGAGGTCCGCTCGGTGGCGCCAAGGGGCGGTTGCGCGGACCGCGATAGCCCGCGAACGAACCGCCGTAACCGTAGCCATAACCATAACCGAGCGGGAAGTAGAGCGGCGTGTTCGTCGGCTGGGGCTGCGCCGCGGCCCGTTCGCGCTCCTCGCGCTCGCGGCGCTCAGCCTCGTCGCGGGCGCGCACGCGCGCGAGCTCGGCCTCGGCGAGCTTGAGCTCGACCGCCTGCTTTTCGCGTGCGAGCGCTGCCTCGCGGCGTTCCAGCTGGGCGTGCTGATCGCGGCGCACGAGCTCGGCGCCGTCAACCCAGCCTTCGCGTGTGTGCACGTAGCCGAGCCGGCGACGCGCCTCCGCGTGATCGGGCGCCACGGCGATGATGCGCTCCAACAGGTGCCGCTCCTTGCCGGCCAGATCATGGTCGCGACAAAAATCCGCGAGCCGCAAGAGCCCGGCGATGTCGTTCGGCGCGATCGAGCGCTCCCGCTCGCGCGCTTCGACCAGCGGCGGCTGGGCATGCTCGATGCGCACGACCTGGAGCGCGGGCACGCTAATGCGCCCGGATTCCAGCTCGACGACGACCTTGTCGCCCTCTTGCTTGGCGCTGCCCTCCAGCACGCGACCGCCCTCGAGGTAGACCAAGTCGGCGCGCGCGGCTCGGGCCGCTGCGCAGACCGTCACGAACGCCAACAGCCAAACCCGCGCGGCGCGCATGATACAAGGCTGCCACGTTCGATGGTTCTCCGTCGAGCCGGCGCGGCGCTGGCGGCTTGGCGCGCGAAATCACCTGGAATCGAAGCGCAGGCGAGCCGCGTTGTCGGGGGATGAAATACAAACTCTTGACGATATCGGCCCTGTTCGCGGGCGCGCTCACTTTGAGCACGCCCGCCCGCGCCGACGTCGCCCTGGGCGGCGGCGCGCTGATCGGCACCGGCGTGGACACGGGCAAAGCCAATAACAATCCGTACCGGCTGCAGCTTGGCGGCTATGGCGAGTTGGAATGGGACAGCCTCGTGCTCGGTGTGCGCGGGACGCGTTCGCTCAAGAGCGATCCCGAGGCCTGTGCAGACAAGCATTGCCGCGACGTCAAGGACCTACGCACGATCGGCGGCGATATCGGCTTCCAGTGGATGCTCGCCATTTTGCGGCTCGGCCCCCACCTCGGCATCGGTTACCTCAAGGAGCGCAACGGCGATCGCGTCGGCGCCTACTTCGAACCTGGTGTGGTGGCTGACATTGCGCTCGCGTTCTTCAACGTGGGCGCGGAGCTCCGTTACCGCGCCGTGACCCATGCGTCAGACGCGAACGGCTTCCTCGGCTACCTCAAGCTCGGCATCCGCCTCTAACTGCTCGTTGCTCGTCCGCCGTTAGGTCGTGGTGCGCTTTGGAGCGGAGGG
>CAZYWR010001013.1:0-5821 GCA_964651185.1 uncultured Polyangiales bacterium | reverse complement strand
CGACCGCAGCGCGCGCGCACCACTTCCTCGATCACATGCGCTGTCTCGCCGAGCTCGGCGGGCGCGCGGACGCGCACATCGAGTTGGCGGTGATTGACCGCGCGTAGCTCGACGCGCAGCGCGTGACCGGCGAGCTCGGCCTCGCCGGCGCCGAAACCGGTCATGCTGAGCACGCGCCGCACTGGCACGCGCGGGTCCGTGCGCGATTCCGACTCCGATGCGGGGGGCACGACTCGACTCAGCTGAGCCCTTTCTTTCGCTTCAACTCGCCCATCACGCGCTGGTACTCGATCTCGAAGCTGGCGGTTCCCTCCTCGAGATTCTTGATCTTCGAGCGCACCTCCTCGTCGAGCTCGCCGCCCACGTCCATGTGCTTGCGCAGGATGTTGGTGTTCTTTTTTCGCAGCTCCGTGTCTTCGGAGTAGATCTCGTCGACGTTCTTGCTGTGGAATAGCAAGCTCAAAATCTGGTCGAGCAGGTAGGGAAGGATATCGTCGTGCTGGGGCGCCCCGCGTTCGCGGGCGACCTGGCTACGTACACGGCCGAGCTGCGCGTAGGGGAGGCCGCGCGCCTCGAGCCGGTTTTTCGCTTCATCCGCCACGCTGCGCTCGTAGCGCAGGTACTCCTTCAACACGGATTCGATGTCGAGCACCACCTCTTGCGGTGCCTCGGTTTCGATGTCCTTTTCGGACGTGAGCACGCGGACGATCTCTTCGGAAATCGTTGGGATCTTGCCGCTGAAAAGTCGCATGGCCGCTATCCTCCGCACGGCCCATTCAGCGATGGCATCACCGCACGCTGCGCCCGAAAGTAGCCCCCTGGGCACAGTGCGTCAATGTATGGGATGCTGCACAGAGCGGAATTTCCTCGCGTATGTGGGTATTTCTGAGCGAGGCTCGTTGCGCTGGGGAACACCGAAACGTCCTTGACCTGCTTTGCCATATGCCCGCAACATGACTGTATAGTTGTAAATGTTGCTGGGGGCTGTATGGACCAACGCGATCAACCTGTCTATCGTGACTATCTAGGCGCAGCGCGGGCCGCATCCGATCAAGAGATGCGTAAGCGCCACATCGTCGGCCGATGCGGGCTATTCCACGTGCTGGATAGCGATGCCGTCGACGAGATCGTGCGCCAGAGCACGGTAGTGAAGGTGGCGCGTCGGCGGCCCATTCACACGCAAGGCGAAGCCGGAAACTTCCTGTATGTGGTCGGGAGCGGCCGGGCACTCGTCGTGCGGCGCGCCGAAGGAGATCGTGAGTTCACGGTCGCGTACCGTGGCGTGGGCGACATTCTCGGCGAGACGCCGCTGGCCGTAGGCGGTGCTCACCGCGATGGCGCCTTGGCGATCGACCAGCTCGAAGTCCTGCGCGTGCCGCTGCGACTCGTGCTCGAGTTGATGGAGCGTAACCCCAAGTTGAGCGTGGCGCTGATGAAGATGATGGGCGAGCGGCGCATGGAGGCCGAGCGCCGCATCGAAGCGCTGCTCTCACGCACGGTCGAGTCGCGCGTGGCCGACTTCCTCTTGCGGGCGGCCGAGTCGCACGGGATTCCCGAGAGCCGCGGACGCCTGATCGGCGTGAAGTTCACGCACCAAGAGATCGCGAACTACGTGGGCTCGACGCGTGAGACGGTCACGTTGACGTTGGGCGACATGAAGCGGCGCGGGCTCATCCTGTTCGATCACCGGCGCGTGGTCGTCCAAGACGAAGAGGCGCTGCGCAAGCTCGCCTGAGCAAGGCATCCGCGGCCCCAAGAAAAAGCCCGGTCGGCGCGAGCCCAACCGGGCTTTCTCGCTCCGTCGTTCGTTCTCAGTCGTCTTCGGCCGCCAGCTCGTCCCACTCGTCGCTGTCGTGATCCGGCGTCTTCAGCAGCTCGCCGCCTTCGCCGTCGCGCCGCACGACGAACGTATTGCGGGTCACCACGTCGTGGTTCTCGCGCGCGAACACGCTCACGTAGTTGATGCCGGGCTCGAGCGGCACGTCGGCCGCGAAGTCGAGCAGCTTTCCGTCGCCACGGTTGGCCAGATAGTAGACCTTCTTCGAGCCCACGAAGATGTACACGTCGCGGATGCGAATGTCGTCGCTGGCCTTGCCCGTGAGCTTGAGTGAACGCGTGCGCGTCACCAACGTGTGGCCGTAGTCGACGTTGAGGCGCGGCGGCATGCGGCTCTTGTCGAACACGACTTTGCCGCCCGGCGCGACGCCGGTCACCAGGTACTTCGACGCGATCCAGCCCGGACGGCCCTCGCCCAAGCTGACGCGCACGAAGTCGCCGACCGTGGCTTCGGCCGGCATCGAGACCACACCGTCAGCGGCGCGGGCGATCGGGCGCGCGTTGGCTTCGGGCGCCGAGAGTACTGGCGTTCCCTCTTTCGCCAGCACCGTGCCGGTCTTGGGCGCGGGCGTGTCGACCGTCTTCGGCTCCACGGGGATACGCAGCTTCTCGGAGGCGAACTCACGCAGCTCCATGTCGGCAACCGAGATCTCGACCTCCGCATGATCGCGATCGAAGTCGGGCAGCATGTCGAAGGTGAAGGCGACCCGGCGCGCGTCGCCCGGCGGCATCTCCTTCAGCTCGAAGCGCCCGTCGCGCAGGAGGACGCCAGGCCCGCCCAGGTTGCGCAGGTTGGCGGTGACGTTGAGCGCCTTGCCCTTGCCGGTGTTTTGCACGTCGAAGAAGACGGTCACGCTCTCGCCGCGTTCGATCCGACCGTCGCCGTCGCCCGCAGGATCGGCGACTTGATACTGATACGAGAATTGCGGGCGCTCGAGCGACTTCACGGTCGTGCGGTACTCCGCTTGTGGCGGTGCGTGTCCGTGGGCTTCCTCGAACGCGATGCGGATTCCGTCTGCGCGATCAGGCGCGTCATCAGGCAGCGCGCAGCGCCGCTTCTCCTTTTCGACCGTACACACGCCTAACGTCGTCGTCCATTCGCGGCTCTCGCCGGGACCGATCTTGCCGAACACGAGCTCGCGCCCGTTGAACAGCGGATAGTCGCTCTTTGTCTCGGCGCGCAGGCGATAGAGCGAGGCCTTGCCCGTGTTGGTGACCTTGACCTTGAGCTCGAACGGCTGCCCGGCCACGCCCGTGCCCGGCGTCGCTTCGGACGTGACTTGGATCTCGCTCGCGCCTGCATCGGCCCCGACACTCCAGTCGACGCCGAGCTTCTTGAGCTCGCTGATCGCGCGGCCGAGCTCCTTCTCGTTGGCCTGCGCGATCACCGGAGCCGCGTCGGCGAGCAGCTCTTTGCGCCCAGCGCGCGTGGCCTTGGACAAGAGGTCGCGCGAGAAGCTGGTCAAGAACTCGTCTTCTTGCGCGTTCTCGGGCGCGTCCTCGGGTGCGGCCGAGCGGATCTGCTCGCGCGTCGTCGCGGGCAGGTAATAGCGCATCACCACGGCGGACTTGATCTCTTCGCTCGCGCGCTCGTTGGTGAGATGGCGGCGCAGATCGCTCTCGCGCGTGTACACATCGTCTACCGCCAGATCCATGTCCTCGCGATCGACCGTCATCGGGTCGATGGCGATATCGGGCACGATGCCGACGCCCTGGATGGAGATGTCGCCGGGGGTGAGGTACTGGGCGATCGTGAGCTTGAGCGCCGAGCCGTCGTCCGGGAAATCGTAGAGCAGCTGCACCGAGCCCTTGCCGAACGTCGTTTGCCCGACCACGAGCGCGCGATCGTGGTTCTGCAGTGCGCCGGCCACGATCTCGCTCGCGGAGGCGCTGCCACCGTTGACCAGGACCACCATCGGGTAATTCGGCTCCGTGCCTTCGCGGGTGGCGAACTTCTCATCGCGTTGACTCGGGTCGTTGGACGACGTCGTGACGATCGTGCCGGTGGTGAGGAAGGCGTCGGCCACCTTGACCGCTTGCTCCAAGAGGCCGCCCGGATTGTCGCGCAGATCGAGCACGAGCCCCTTCATCGGTTGGCGGTGGAGCTCGGCCAGCGAGCGCTCCATGTCGTCGTGCGTGTTGCCCTGGAAGCTGGTGATCTTGATGTAGCCGATGCCGCCCGAGAGCATGCGCGACTCGACCGAGTCGAGGTGGATGATCGCGCGCGTGAGCTTGAACTTCTTCGGCTTCTGAAAACCCTGCGGGCCATCGCGCTTGATCCACACGTCGACGTTGGAGCCGGGGGTGCCGCGCAAACGCTTGACCGCCTCATCGAGCGGCATGTTGAGCGTCGCTTCATCGTCGATTTTGACGATGCGATCCTGCTTCAACAGACCTGCGCGCTCGGCGGGGGTGCCCGGCAAGGGCCGCATGATCGTGAGGACGCCGTCGCGCAACGCGATGACGATGCCTAAGCCCCCGAACTGACCGCGCGTGCTCGTGCGCATGTCGTTGTAGACGTCGGGTGTGAGCAGCACCGAGTGCGGATCGAGCGTGCGCAGCATGCCGTTGACGGCGGCGTACTCGACGTCGCGCAGATCGAGGTCTTCTTCACGCAGGTTGTCTTGAAGGAAGCCAAAGATGGCCTTGAAGCGCTCCGTCAGCTGCCAGGGCGCGGTGACGTCGTCGACGCGGAATTCGGCCTTTTTGTCGTAGAGCTGGACTTCGACTTTGGGATCGCTTTCGTGGTAATGCACGAGCACGGGCGCAACCGTGCGCTGGATGGCGTTGAGCCCACTCAAGAGCATGCGTCGGGGGTCGACCCGCTTCGGCTCGACGTACGCATCCTTCACTTTGAGGACGACGCGGCTGAGCACGCGCAGGCGCCGCAAGTCGTACGCGTCCTGCTGTTTGGCCGCCTGGGCGCGCGGAGAACGATCGATATCGAAGTCGAGCGCGTTCTCGAGCGGCCAGACGAACGTCACCGCGAAGGCGACGAGCACGGCGGCGACGGCGAGGATGGGCCTGTAGGAGCGAAAAAGTCGGCGCATGAGCACACTTCTGCGGGGCAATGCCGCGAGGAGCCGTGAGTCTCGGGAGTATAGCATCATAGATCCGGCGCTCCGGGGAGCCGCGAAGCGGGGCTGGGCCGGGGCCCCGCCGCTGCTACGCTGCGCGCGCTCTCGAAAGAGCTCGTGCGTCGACCGAGGTGGCAGCTTGTGGAACCGTATCCGCCCTGACGACATTCCTGGCCCAGTCGTGGAGCTTTGCCGTACGCTTGCCCGTCACGGTCATCGCGGCTGGGTCGTGGGCGGCTCGCTGCGCGATTTGCTGCGCGGTCAGGGCGCCGCCGATTGGGATTTGGCGACCGACGCCACGCCCGAGCAGATCATCGCGCTGTTTCCGCGCGTGATCCCCACGGGCATCCAGCATGGCACCGTGACCGTCCGGCACCGCGGCAAGAGCTACGAGGTCACGACTTTGCGTGGGGAGGGCGCTTATTCGGACGGCCGCCGGCCGGATCACGTGGAGTTCGTGCGCGAGATCGAGCAAGATCTCGCGCGCCGCGATTTCACGATCAATGCGATCGCTTACGATCCGGTGGGCGCTGCGCTCGTCGATCCATTCGGCGGACTCGCGGACCTCGAGGCGGGGATCATTCGCGCCGTGGGTGCGCCGGAGCAGCGCTTTTCCGAGGACGGGTTACGCGTGCTCCGCGCCGCGCGCTTCGCGGCGACGTTGGAGTTTGCGATCGATCCCGCCACCGAGGCGGCGATCCGCCCGACGCTCGAGACCTTTCGCAAGGTCTCCGCCGAGCGCGTGCGCGACGAGTGGCTGCGTGCGCTGGCCGCGCGCCAGCCTTCGCGCGCGTTCGCCGTGATGCGGCGTACGGGTATCCTCGAGGTCACGTATCCCGAATTGGCCCTGCTCGATGAGGCGCTCTTTGCGCACGCGCTCACAGCGCTCGACGCGAGCCCGCGCGACG
>CAZYWR010001012.1:0-3273 GCA_964651185.1 uncultured Polyangiales bacterium | reverse complement strand
GCGCGCCCGGTGACCGGCAGCGAGCGGCCCGCGGCCGACCAGCTCGCGCCCGCTCAGCTGGCGCTGAGCCCTCGCCCTGAAGCGCCGGTCATCGAGCTGCGCGTGGTGTTCGAAGCGGGGTCGGCGGACGATCCGCCCGGCTTCGAGGGCCTCACGTACGTCACGGCCGTGACCATGCTCGAAGGTCGCGCGGGCGACGTCAGCTTCGCCGAGCGCGAGGCGCGCCTGTTCCCGATGGCGGCGCACATCTCGGCCCACGTCGAGCGCGAGCAGGTCGTGTTTTCGGGCCGGGTGCATCGAGACCACGTGGCCGCGTTCTATCCGCTGTTTCGCGACATGCTGCGCGTGCCCGCGTTCGACGCCGCCGACTTCGAGCGCGTGCGCGCTCGCGCGCTCTCCCACCTCACCCAAGATCTGCGCGGCGCCGACGACGAGGCCCTGGGCAAAGAGCTGCTGCAGCTGATGCTCTTCGAGGGGCACCCTTACGCCCACCCGGAGCTCGGTACCGAGCACGGCCTGGCCGCGCTCACGCGCGAGCGCTTGCCGGAGCAGCGCGCGCGTGTGCTGTGCGCAGCACGCGTGCGCGTCGCGGCTTCGGGTCCGCTCGATCCTGCGCTGGAGAAGGCGCTCGTCGCGGATCTGGCCGCGCTGCGCGGCGCCGCCTGCGAGCCACAACGTCCCTTGCCGCCGCCGAGCTCGCTCAACACGCGCCGCGTCTGGATCGCCGACAAACCCGAGGCGAGCTCGATCGCGATCTCGCTCGGCGTGCCCGTCTCGGTGACCCGCGCCGATCCCGACTTCGCGGCGCTGGCGTTGGCCGCGGCCTATCTCGGACAGCACCGCACGTTCGCGGGGCGGCTGATGCAGAAGATGCGCGCGGACCGCGGCCTCAACTACGGTGACTACGCGTACGCGGAGCACTTCGAGCAGCAGGGCGAGACCCGCTTCGCGGAGCCCAATGTCGCCCGCCGGCAGCAGTACTTTTCGGTCTGGATCCGGCCGGTACGCCCCGAGCACGCGCACTTCGCGCTGCGCATGGCGGTGCGAGAGCTCGAGCTGTTTGCGTCGGAAGGGCTGAGCCAGGCGGACTTCGAGCGCATCCAGCGCTTCGCCTCCCACTACGTCGCGCTGTTCGCGCAGACAGAGCAGCAGCGCCTCGGCTACACGCTCGACGATCGCTTTTACGGGCTCCGCGAGCCATTCCTGGAGGCGCTTGCTGCGCGCTTTCGCGCGCTGACCCGCGAGGAGGTCAACGCTGCGATCCGCCGCCACGTCGCGCCCGGGCGGCTGCAAATCGCGATCGTCGCACCCGGCGCGCACGACCTCGCCGAAGCGCTGGTGCGCGGAGATGCATCGCCCATCCGCTACGAGACGGAGAAGCCCCCCGCGTTGTTGGCCGAAGACGCGATCATCGCCAAGCACCCTCTGGGCCTCGCCCATGAGCAAGTCAACATCCTGCCGCTAGCCTCGATCTTCCGCTAAATGGCGGCCGCGAACGCCGATCATTCGGGGTCGTGCGGGGACGAGGGTGCGCTTGGGCCGGGGACCCCGTCGATAGTTGAAGCGAATTGAGAGTTCGAGAATCGAGAGCTCTCCTTTTGCCGCACTGTCCTAAACCGATCAGTAGGATCTCCCTCCGCGCCCGCGCCAGGCGCAGTGGCGCGATGCGATGGCGTCCTAGGCTCTTACTCCGCGAGCATCGCCGCGATGTGAATGCCGCATACGGGGCGCACGGCAGCCGCGAACTGGTACACTGACGCCACGCGCTTGGGTTGCGTGGGGGGAGTCCAATCGGCCGCGATCGGCCGAGGGGCGAGGCGGCCATGGGTGACGAACACGGCTCACAATTGTCGGACGTCTCCCGGAGCGGCGCGGAGCTGAGCGCTGTGCCCGAGCAGCCCACGCTCTCGGAGTCGTTACGCGCCTACACCACGGAGCTGCTCGATCTGCTGCGCAAGCGCCTGCCGTATCCGCTCGATCTGACGTACACCTTGAAGGAAGTAGCGCGCATCTCTGGCAGAGCGCTGCGCGTCGCGCGCACCAGCGTCTGGCTTTTCGAAGACGGCGGCGAGCGGCTCGTCTGCAAGGTGCTGTTGAGCGGCGGCGAGGAGCAGCCGACGGACAGGGTCGCATTGCCCACGTCCGCGAGCCCCGCCTATTTTCGCGCGATCGGTCGCGTCGGCGTAGTCGCCGTGGAAGACGTGCTCGACGATCCTCGTACGGTCGGCCTCGAAGCTTACGTGCGGGCGCACGACATTCGCGCGCTGCTCGATATCTCGATCGCCATCCCGGGCGAGGTCCTGGGCGTGGTTTGCCACGAGCACACCGGCGGCCGCCGTGGGTGGCGCGCGGAGGAGATCGACTTTGCCAGACACGTGGGAGACCTGATCGCGCTGGCGCTGGAAGCCGAGCGCCGGCAAGGCGCGGAGGCGAGGGCGCGCGGCAGCGAGGCCAAATATCGCTACTTGGTCGAGTCGCTGCCGGTCACGGTCTACTCCTTCCACCCCTTTTCGCAGAAAGTCGAGTACCTGAGTCCGCAGATCCGAGAGCTCGGTGCATTCGATGCAGACAAGCTCCTGGCGCGCGGGGTCTCCGCGTGGATCGAGCTCATCGCGCCCGAGGATCGCGCTCTCGTGCTGGCGCGCCTTGCGCCCGGCGGTGTCGATCGTGTGCCGTCGGAGATTCAATATCGCATCACGCCGCAAAATGGCTCCGTCCGTTACATCCGCGACCAGTGCCGGGTGGTGCGCAACCACGCGGGCGAGCCGATCGCCATCCAGGGCGTGCTCACCGATATCACGGAGCAAAGGCGCGCCGAAGCGCGCAGTGCGGAGCTCGAGCGGCGCTTTCGCAGCCTGCTCGAGGGCGTCGATCTGATCGCGCTGGTGCTCGACTGCGATGGCCGCGCCGAGTTCGTCAACCGCTGCTTCGAGCGCGTCACGGGCTACGACGCCGAGCAGGTGCTCGGGGCCGACTGCTTCGCGCTGCTGATCCCGCCTGACGACGCCGACAGCATACGCAAACGCTTCCTGCGCGATATCCGGCGCAAGATCGTTCCCCCGCGCTTCGAGAGCGAGATCAAGACGCGCTCGGGCGAGCACCGGCGCGTGCTGTGGACCAACACCCTGCTCAGGAACGAAGACGGAAAGCCCGAAGGCACCTGCAGCCTCGGGCTCGACATCACGGATCGGGTCCGCTTCGAGTCCGAGCTGCTGCAGCGTACGAAGCTCGAGAGCATGGGCCAGCTGGCCGCCGGCATGGCGCACGACTTCA
>CAZYWR010001011.1:0-5623 GCA_964651185.1 uncultured Polyangiales bacterium | reverse complement strand
CGCCGCTGGTGCTGATCCACGGCGTAGGCGTCGTCGGAGCAGCCGATTTTTACCCGGTGCTCGCGGCCATGAGCCGCGCGCGCCACGTGCTCGCCATCGATTTGCCAGGGTTCGGGCGTTCGCGTCCGGAGGATCGCGACTTCGGCCCCGAGCGGCTCGCCCGCTCCGTAGAGACCGTAGCGCGCACCTGCTTGGCAGGGCCGATCGACGTGCTCGGGCACTCGAGCGGCGGCGCCCTCGCGCTCCTGTTCAGCGCGCAGCGCGCGGACATCGTGCGGCGGCTGGTGCTCGTGGACGTCGCCGGCGTGCTGCGCCCCGAAGTGCTTTTGCACGGTCAGCTTCATCAGCGGCTCACACCGACGCGCGCCGAGGTGCCGATCGTCGGCAAAGCGATCGAGAAGGTGGGCGACGCCATCATCGAAGCGCTTTCTGCGCACCTGGCGAGCGCGCAAAGCGTGGTCGACACCGGGATCGTGGGCCACAGCCCGTCCGTGCTCGCCGCGACGGCCCTGCTCGATTTCAATTTCGGCCCTGCGATCGAACGAGTGCAGGCGCCGACCTTGATCTTGTGGGGATCGCGCGACGACGTCATGCCGCCGCGTATCGCCCATCTGCTCCATGATCGCCTCGCGGACAGCGAGCTCGTGTTCGTGCCGGACGCCGGCCACGTGCCCATGGAAGACCAGCCGGAGCGTCTGACCGAGTTCGTCAATGAGTATCTGGAGCGGCCGCGCTCACTGCCCAAAGCAGCTCCCCAGCCGCAGCTCGCGCATCCGCACAACGGCCACTGCCGCGGCCGCGAAGGCGTCACGTTCACGGGTCCGTTCGCCGAGATCGTGATCGATCATTGCCGGCGCGTTCGGCTCGATCGCGTGCGCGCGGACCGCGTCACGGCGCGCCACAGCGAAGGTCGCATCGACGACAGCGAGATCCGCGACGGCCTCGTGGTGGAACACGGCGCGTTCTCGCTGACCGGCGGCGCACTCAGCGGCGAAGTCGCGCTCGAGTCGAGTGAGAGCAAGCTCGACATCGCGGGCGTGGCGATCTCCGGAACCAAAGCCGCCGTGCGCGCGAAGAAGAGCGAGCTCGTGCTCTCGGTCACTCCAGTGAGAAGCCCGTACACCGACGAGATCCTCCACCGCGAGCTGTCCGTCAAAGACCGGCAAGAGCTCTGAGCCAGCGAGCCAAGCGAGCGCGCGGTCGCGTGCTTAGGGCGGCGCTCCGCCGTCGCTGGCAGGGCCCACGCCTTGACGGTTCGAATCCGACATCGCTGCGTCGGAGTGTCCTGCGTCCGATCGATTCGGGTTCGACGAGGCGGGGACTTCGTCCGAGCATGCATCGCTCTTGTCCTGACACCTCAGCCCGAAGCAGGTGACGCACGCGGGCGAGGGTAGACCGGATACGAGACACACCTCCGGGCAGCGCGCGAGCGCGCACTGATCGTTCACCAGCAGCTCGAGCGCCGCGGCGGGCGCGAGCTTGGCTCGACACGAACAGCTGCACGACTCGCTGCCCCCCGCGACGCTGCATTTCCCCTCACAGTCCGCCACGTCCGCACAGCTCTCGCTGCCGCGTGGCACACCGGACGATCCGCCGCAATGATCCGCGGAGTTCTGCTCGAAGGCGCACAACGCCAGCGCGTTGCAATCATTCGTCGCATCGCCCGCGCAACGGGAGAACTCGGACGATCCCTGACAGCTCAAACTGCAGGTCGCGCGGTCGAACAGTACACCGCATTCGATCAGCGCATCGCAGGCGTCCTCGCATTCGCGCGCTTTGGGCCCGAACGGGCCACCACAGCCGGCGCCCACCATCCCGAGCAGCAGCAGCACCGGAGCCCAGAGCGTGCCTTCCGTACCCAGCTTGCGAACGTGCTCACTTCCTGCGCGCATAACTTTCTCTTTAGCCTAGTTCGCGCCCCCAAGTCTTCGTGGAACCGCGCGCGGCTCGCGACGCCCACGCCGTCTGACTCCACTCTCCTGCTATCTTTGCACGATGGTGAGCTCCCCCCGTGAAGCCCTCATGCCGGCGGCCTTCCTTGGGCACGGCAGCCCGATGAACGCGCTCGCACAAAACCGCTATACCGGCGCGTGGCGGTCGTTCGGGCAGAGCGTGGGCCGACCCCGCGCCATCCTCGTGGTCTCGGCGCATTGGTACGTCCAAGTGACCGCGGTCACCGCGATGCCCGCGCCGCATACCATCCACGATTTCTACGGCTTTCCCAAAGAGCTCTTCGAAGTTCGTTATCCCGCGCCGGGCGATCCGGAGCTCGCCGAACAGATCGCCGAGCTCGCGCGGCCGGCGCACGTGGGGCTCGACCGCGACAGCTGGGGCCTCGATCACGGCGCGTGGTCAGTGCTCGTGCACGCTTTTCCCGCGGCAGATATCCCGGTCGTACAGCTCGCGATCGACGCGCGCAAAGACTGGGCGTTTCACTTCGAGCTCGGCGCGCGCCTCGCGCCCCTGCGCGAGCGCGGCGTCCTGATCATCGGCAGCGGCAATGTGGTGCACAACCTGCGCTCGATCGATGCGTCCGCGCCCGACCTCGGCTTTGCTTGGGCGCAGCGCTTCGACGAAGCGGCGAGCACCGTCCTGACCACCCAGCCGAGCGAGGTCCTGCGCCTGCGCGAACACCCGGACTTCGCGCGCGCCGTCCCCACGCCCGACCACTTCATCCCGCTGCTCTACTTCGCCGGTCTGGCGAGCGCGGCCGCGCGCCCGGCCCAAGTGCTCGTCGACGGCTATGCCTACGGCTCGCTCTCCATGACCGCGTTCACGCTCGACGCGCACGACTTCGAGCGCGCGGAGGGAGGCTCGGCTGCGCCCGTTCCCGACCCGCACGTGACCCCGCCGGACGACACCAACGCGTAGAGCGCGCACTTGTTCACGATTCGAAATATGAAGTAGATACTACGAAACGCGAACGCAAGACCCGGCGCGCGTTATCCCAGGGAAGCGGAGGTCCCATGCGTGGCGCTCGCGTGTTTGGTCTGGTTCTGTGCCTGATTTCGACGTCGCTCTTGGGCGCCGGCTCCGCGCGGGCGCACGACGTCGCCGTCGAAGAGACTCCGCAACCCGAAGGTCCTTCGATCCTCGATTACGGCTGGAAGGGCATCTTCGCGGGCGCGTTCATCGGCCTAGGCGGCGGGTATTTGGTCGGACGACGCGACGGCTGGCACAAGAGCGACTGGCGCCCGCTCGGGCTCGGCGTCGCCATCGGCGCCCTCGCCGGTGCCGGCTTGGGGATCACCCTCGGCATCGTCGACCGCGGCGCCCCGTACACAGGCTGGTACGTCATGCGCGACCTGTCCGCAGGAGCCGGCTTCGGCACCGTACTCGGCGCGATCGCAGGCGGCATCTCCGCCGCCATCCAACACAAACCGGAACACGTGCTCTTCGGCATGTCGATCGGCGTGCTCGCCGGGGCGGGCCTCGGCATCGTGACGGGCGTGATCGAGGCGGTCACGCGCGAAGATCCCGCCACCACCGCGCGCCGGCGCTTTCCGCACGTCGCGCCGACTCTCGCTTGGACACGCGCCGTGGACGGCACGTCGACGTGGCTTCCGGGCATGAGCGGCCGCTTCTGAGCTCTCGCTCGTGCACGCACGAAGTCGTCCACTCATCGACGATATGTCAGAGCTCGTCTACGCGGCCGCGCGAGCCGCCCGCGCGCCATCGGCTGACTATTGGATAGCATCGCGTGGTCGTGTGGCGATTCAAGATCTGCTCCCGCAGCGGCGAGGTGCCCCGCCGGAACCGTCGCAGCTCGTCGCTAGCAACCGCACGAAGCGGTACCCATAAAACTCTGACACCCTTTGAGTGAACTAGAAATGCAGCAACCCACCTGAGTGCTGGTTAGGCCGTACACCATGCCAGTCTCATCGACGGCCTTTGTGATCGGAATTAATGCGTCAGGTAAAAGGTTCGGGACCTCTGTCGCGACCTTGACTCCGTTTACCCGAGTGACGTTGCGCACGATCAGCGTGCATAGCCGCGGTACATTAGCAAGCAAGAACGTGCCGTTGATCGTCGCGAGCGCGGGTAGCTCGAGAGTCTTTACGTAGCTAGTCACTACGTTGAGCCCATTCTTTGGCGCGGTTTCTGTCTGTGGTGCTGTCAGGCTCGTCAACGCTGGCAAGACGACCACGTTTACTCGGTCCTGCTCGGTCGAGCCAATCGCAAGGGCGCCGGCTGTCTGCACTTTAGAGAGGGTTACGCTATCTAAGACCGGCTCAGCCGAAGTATTGAGAGTCGAGCTAATGAATACGGCACCAGTGACCTTGGTTAGATAGGGAAAGTCGCTTGCAGTGATGGCGGTGAGCCCCGCCGTGGCGATCTGCAAATCGCCTTGGATTTCGGAGCAGAGTCGATTGGTGTCAAGATCCGCGGCGGAGGCGATCGTGACTGGGCCGCATGGCATCGGCACGTCGACCTTCTGGCAACCGCTGCCATTGTCCAGGTAGCCGCTCACGCACGAGCAAACATAGGAGCCTTCCGTATCTTGACAGCTACTGTTCGCCCCACACGGCGTCGGTGTCTGCATGCATTCGTTCACGTTTGTGCACTGCGTACCCGAACCTGAGTATCCCATTTGACATTTGCATTCACGCTCGTCGCCAGTTACGACGCAAGTCGCATGACGATCGCAGCTCAAGAGCGAACACGTTTGATCAAATGCACAGCTCTTTCCATCCCCAATATACTCGGGAGGGCACGCGCACACCGCCTCGCCATTCTCGATACTGCAGCTCGCGTGTGGATCGCAGTTCGCTAGCTTGCACTTGTCCACGCATTCGGTCCCGTCGCCGTGCGTATCTTGGAACCCAGCTTCGCACGTGCAGGTATGGCCACCTGGCGTATTGACGCAGTCTGTGTTTGCAGAGCACCCGCCATTGTTCACGGCGCACTCGTCGATATCAGCGCAGGATGTGCCCGCATCTTCATACCCGTCACGGCACCGACAGCTTACCGAACCTCCTGAGTCGACACAGTCAGCATTGGGTGGGCAGGCGGAGCACGCACTCGGATCCGGGATGTTGCTGGATCCATCGCTCTCGCCCCGAGATGCGTCGACCTCGTTCCGTGATGCGTCGACCGAGTGCCCTGCATCATGTTCTGTGCTCGCCGGAGAAGTACTTGATTCTATCGATGCGCCGCCGTCGACCGGACCGCGGTCATCGCTCTCATCATCACGATCGCTTGGCATCGCTGCATCAGTGCGGATACATACAGTACCAATCTTACGTTGCCCCTCGGGGCAGTGCGGGTCGGAGCAAGCGAGCAAATAGAGCGAGAAAGCAATCGGTGTCGCGGCGACAAGAACGTGGTTGTCCATGAGGCGGTCTCCCGGAAACGGCGTCGACGAAGAGCGGAGCAGCAGCCTCGCCGAACGCCGGCGCACGCGGGAGCGCGTTTGAGAGCCGGCGTAGCTGCGGGCTGCGCGGTCGTATCGGCGGGCCGCTCGTTGGTGTTGCGCGAAAACGTGCGCTCCGCAATGCGGTCGACCGGACGCCACAAGTCGCCGAGCGGGGACCTCGGCCTCGAAGCCGACTTCCGTGCCCGAGGACTTGTCGTGCCCGTACGATCACACCCGAGTTGGACCCGAGCGGACTTGTAGGTCAGT
>CAZYWR010001010.1:0-1917 GCA_964651185.1 uncultured Polyangiales bacterium | reverse complement strand
CCGGCCTGGCGCATTTCCAGCAGGCCGTTGGCGCCGTCGTCGCCCATGCCGGTCATGATCACGCCGATGGCATTGCGCCCGGCGTAGCGCGCAACGGAGCGGAACAGGACGTCCACCGAAGGGCGGCACGAATGCCGCTCGGGCTCCGAAGAGAGCTGCAGCGTACCGTCGCGCACCAAGAGGTGAAAACCCGGCGGCGCCAGGGCGACTCGGCCGGCCGAGCTGGCGAGCGACTCGCCGCCCTGCGCGACGTACACGCGATGCTCGCTCTGGCGATCGAGCCAAGCGGCGAAATTCACGCCGAAGCGCTCTCCGATGTGCAACGCGATCAAGAGCGGTACGGGGAGCTCGGCGGGCATGCCGCGCAAGATCTCGACGAGCACACCGGGACCGCCCGTCGAGGCGCCGAGCGCCGCGACGGCGGGGCGGCGTCCGGGCAGGAGCGGTGCGAACGGGCGCGCCGGCGAGACCTGCCCAGCGTGGCGGAGCGCGCACTCGGACTGTGCTTGCGCCGCCATGCGCGCGCGCGGGTGCGTGATCACGCGGATGCGCGACGCCATCGTGACCGACGCGATCAAGCGCTCTTCCCAGATCTCGTCGGGCTCGTCCGCGCGCGGCTTGTCCAAGACGTCGACCGCGCCCGCCGCCAGCGCTTCGTAGGTCTGGAAGACCTCGCCGCGATTGGTCGAGGAAGACACGATCAAGATGGGCGTAGGAAAATACGCCATGATGTGCTCCGTGGCGGCCAGGCCCGTCATCACGGGCAACATCATGTCGAGCGTGATCACATCGGGCCGCAGCTCCCGGCAGAGCTCGATCGCGCGCGCGCCGTCCGCCGCTTCGCCTACCACTTCGAGTCCCGACGCGGTCAGCACCTCGACGATGCGCTTGCGCACGGTGATCGAGTCTTCGACGACCAACACGCGAATCTTACTCATGACGACAAGAGCCCCCGGATCGCGTCGAGCAGGCGCCGCTGATCGAAGTCTGCTTTGACGATGTATTCCTGCGCACCGGCGGCGCGCCCGCGCGCCAGATCCTCGGGCGCGCTGCGCGAGCTCACCAAGATGGCGGGCACGCTGCGCAGCGCCGGGTCCGCGCGCGTCCGCTCGACGAAGGTAAAGCCGTCCATCCCGGGCATCTCGACGTCCACCAGGAAGAGTCCGTAGCGGCGCTGGGCCGCCTTCTCGAGCGCCTCCTCCGCCGAGGTCGCGAGCTCCACCTGATAGCCGGCAGACTCGAGGATGCTCTGCTCCAACATGCGCGTGGTGAGCGAGTCGTCGATCACCAAGATCGGCGCCTTCGCGGGGGCGGCCGCCGTGAGCTCGGCGCCGGGCGCGCGCAGAGCCAGCGCGACCAGCGCTTCGGGATCCAGCAGCAGCCTCGGCATGCCCTCTGGATCGAGCGCGGCGCCGCCCACTACCGGATGGGCAGGTGCCAGGGCCGGGAGCGCGCGCACGACGATGTTGGCGGTGCCGAGCAGGCGATCCACGCCGAGCGCGGCGCGCACACTCCCCGCTTGGATCACCAACGCCGCCTGCGCGCCGCCGCCGCGGCTGGTGCGCTTGCTGGGCAGCGCGCGCGCCAAGGGCAAGAACGGGATCGCTCGGCCCTCGTGCAGGATGGAGTCGCCGCTCGGCGCGCGCGCGATAGCGCCGGGGGCGAGCCGCAGCGCACGCCTCACTGCGGAGAGCGGAATGGCCGCGGTGAGGTCGTCCGCTCCGACCAGCAGCGCGTCGAGAGACGAGAGCGAGACCGGCACCACCAGCTCGAGCCGCGTACCCTGCGCGCTCGTGTCGAGCGTCAGCTCACCCCCGAGCTGCGCAGCCATCGCGCGCACCAGATCGAGGCCGATGCCGCGACCTGCGAGCTCCGTGACGTCGTGCGCGGTGCTCAATCCGCCGCGCAGCAAGAGCT
>CAZYWR010001009.1:0-6422 GCA_964651185.1 uncultured Polyangiales bacterium | reverse complement strand
CTCGCGAACGAGCTCGTCTTTGCGCCCCGGCTCGACAATCTCGCCAGCTGCCATGCGGCGCTGCAGGCGCTCGTCGCGAGCGCCGGAGCGCGGCCTCATACGCGCATGATCGCCCTGTTCGATCACGAAGAGGTGGGGAGTCAGAGCGCGCGCGGGGCGGGTTCGCTGTTCTTGCGCAGCCTGTTCGGGCGCGTGCTCGAGGCGTTCGGTACCTGGAGCGAAACTCGGCTGGCGCGCACCGTCGCGCGCTCACTTCTGGTGTCCGGCGACATGGCGCACGGTGTCCATCCCAACTACGCGGATCGGCACGAGCCCGGCCACCGCCCTGGGCTCGGTCAGGGCCCGGTCATCAAGCTCAACGCCAACCAGGGCTATGGGACCGACGGTGAAACCTGGGGCTTGATCGAACAGCTGGCAGCGTCCGTAGACGTCAAGGTGCAGAAGTTCGTGACGCGCAGCGATCTCGGCTGCGGCAGCACGATCGGGCCGATCAGCGCGGCGCGCCTGGGCGTGCGCACGGTGGATATCGGCAATCCGATGTTGAGCATGCATAGCGCGCGCGAGATGGCCGCCGCCAGCGACGTCGAGCCGATGATTCGGCTGCTCCAGGCCTTTCTCTCGAGCGCGGTGGCGTAGATCCGGAGTGCCATGTTCGAGTCTCTGCCCGATCGGGTCACCATCTACGAAGTTGCGCCGCGCGACGGTCTGCAGAACGAGCGCGTCCAGCTCGCGACGGCCGACAAGCTGCGCTTGATCGAGGCGCTGGTCGACGCGGGGCTGCCGCGCATCGAGGTGACCAGCTTCGTATCGCCCAAATGGGTGCCGCAGCTGGCGGACGCCGAGGCACTGATCGCGGCGCTCCCGCGAGCCGGCGCGCGCTACAGCGCGTTGTGTCCGAACCTGCGCGGGCTCGCGCGCGCGAAGTCGACCCACCTGGGCGAGATCGTCGTGTTCGTCAGCGCGAGCGAGGAGCACAACCGGCGGAACCTGAACCAGACCATCGAGCATTCGCTGGCCGAGCTCCGCGAGGTCGTGCGCGAGGCGCGGGCGACCGGCCTCAGCGTGCGCGGCTCCATCTCGACGGTATGGGGCTTCCGCGCTGAGGCCGAGCTCGATGTGGCGCGGGCGCTCGCGATCGCCAAGGCGCTCGCCGACATGGGCTGTACGGAGCTGGCCCTGAACGATACGATGGGGCACGCCACCCCGCGCTGCACCCGGGACGTGCTGCGCGCCTTTTTGGCCGAATATCCCCCGCAGATGCTCGCGCTTCACATGCACGACACGCGGGGGACAGCGCTCGCGAACGTGCTGGTAGGGCTCGAGCTCGGGCTGCGCACCTTCGACGCGGCGGTCGGCGGGCTCGGCGGCTGTCCGTTTGCGCCGGGGGCGGCCGGCAATCTGGCGACCGAAGATGTTGTCTACATGTTGCACGGCATGGGCGTCGAGACTGGCATTGCTCTCGACAAACTGCTCGCGGCAGGCAAGGTTGCCGCGGCGCTGGTCGGGCGCGAGCTGCCCGGCAAGGTGCTGCGGGCAGGCCTCGCGGCTCGGCTCTGAATCCTTTCCCCAGTGCGCCGCTCGGCGCAAGATGCGGGCGCCCTGCCCGTGAAGATGACGAATGACGCGCTCGCGTGGGCGCCGCAGATGATGAAGAAGCGGGGTTGCGCGCGCGAGCCTCAAGGTGAAAAGCGCGCTTGCGCGCGCGAGCCCCAGGATGAAAAGCGCAGTTGCGCCCGAGCCCAGGATGACGAAACGCGCGGTTCGGCGCGCGAGCAACAGGGAGAAGCAGCAAGCATGGGACCCTTGACCGCACTCGTCCTCGCCACGCCGATCTTCGGCCTCTCGCTCACGCCTCCCAAGCTCGAACCCCTGCCTACTTCGATGGCGCCGATCGCGCAGCTCGAGGTCGAGGCCGGCGATGAGGCGGATCTCGCGGCGATGGACGACGAGAAGCCCCCGACCTTGGCCGAGCAGCAGCGGGACAAGAGCGTCTATTTGGAGCAGCTGCACAAGCGTGCCCGGCTCGCCAAGCTCCACCGCACGCTGGGCATCACCACGTGGGCATTGACCGGCTTGGCGGTCGTGGCCGGCGTGATCCAGTGGCGCAACTTGTACGCAGGGAATATCGGCAGCAACCCCTGCGTCAAAGGAGACGCCTGGCTCGGGCAAGGGCAGTGCTCCGGCCAACCGTGGTTTCACATGCTCACCGGCTTCGCGGCCGGCGCGGCGTACTTCACGACGCTGGGCGTGGCGATGGCCATGCCCGACCCGGACCACGCGTCTCGGGGCGACAGCAAATACGCGAAGACCTTGCGCACCCACAAGGCGCTGCGCTGGGTGCACCTGACCGGTATGGTCGCGCAGATGGTGCTCGGTATCGTGATCGCGAACCCGCGCCTCAGCGGGCTCGATCGCGCCAACGACTACGGTACGCTGCGCACGCTGTCACTCGTCCACCTGGCCTCCGGCTTCGTTACGCTGGGCGCGCTCAGCTGGGCCGGCACCATCATGCTGATATGAGCCGAGGCGCTGACGGGGTTGCGTTCTCGGCGTCGCTCGTACAGTCGCGCTTGCCAGCCGGGGAGTGGGATCGGTAGGATGCCCGCTGGCTGGGCGTAGCGCGAAGCAAGTTCCCTCAATTGCATCGTTTTCGGGGCGGAAATGGCAGCCTTCCCGCGGCCCGCGGGGAAGACGGCCCCGGGGCACTCGTGTGCGCCTGGCAGCGAGGAGACGATGGCCGAGCTAACCGTTGCCAACTACTTGGCAGCCTTACAAGACGACCCTTGGGATCACAGCGCGATGCAAGGCCTCAACGAGGCGCTCGCCAGCGGAGATCCCCAGCGAACAGGGGAAGACCCGGTGCGCCTCTTGGAGTTCGCGCGCCGCAACCACGAAGTACGCGGCGAGAACCTCGCTGCGGCGAAGCTGATCGCGGTCGAGGTGTCGCTCTTGTCGAGCGATCCCGACTTTGCGGCGGTGCTGTGGCGCGAGCTCGGGCGCGTACGCCGCGAAGAGCTGATGGACGACGAAGGCGCGCGCGAGGCCTACCAGCAGGCGCTCAAGCTGCGTCCGGGCGACGAAGAGGTCGAGCGCGCGCTCGCGCAGATCGATCAGGTGGCCGCGCGCTGGCAGGAGATCTCGCGCCACTTCATCGAGCAGGCGAACGAGGCGACCGATCCCACCTTGCGCACCTCGCTCTTGCTGCGCGCCGCATCCATCCTCTGGCAGTACAAAAAGAAGGGCAAACACAAGGAGGTCGATCGCCTGTTCCAGGAGGCGCTCGCGACCGACCCGGCGAGCGCGCGCGCGGCGCGCCTGTACGAGCTCACGCTGCGCGAGCGCAACAAGTGGGCGGAGCTCGGCGACGTGCTGCTCGGCGTGGCCGAGCGAACCGAGGGCAAGGACGAGCGGCTCGGCCTCTACCTCGATGCAGCGCGCGTGTTCGCGCAGCGGCTCGAGGACCACGAGCGCGCGGCCGCCTGCTACGAGCGCGTGCTCGAGCTCTCGCCCGCGCACGAAGAGGCGCTCGGGTTCTTGGTCGCGTACTTCACCGAGCGCAAGCAGTGGGAGCACCTCGTCGCGGTGTATGAGGACGCGCTGCGCAGCCGCCAGCTCCGCGCCGACGCGGAGCAGGGCATCCTGCTGCAGATCGCCATGGTGCACTGGCGCATGCTCGATCGATCCGATCGCGCCGAGCCCTACTTCGCGCGCGTGCGCAAGGCCGATCCCGCGCAGCCCGTCATGCTGGAGTTCTACCGTGAGCGCTACACCGCGACAGGCGACACGGGCAAGCTGCTCGCGGTGCTCTCGGACGCGCAGCGCCGGCTCGAAAACGACGCCGAGAAGGCGCGCTTCGCGCTCGAGATCGCGCGCCTCGCCCAGCACGACCCGCAATCGACCGAGCGCGCGATCGACGCCTTCAAGCTGGTTTTGCGCCACGATCCGCACCACGCGGAGGCGCTCGGCGCGCTCAAGGAGCTCTATCGCCGCTCCGGCAAGTGGAACGCGCTGGTCGAGCTGCTGCGCAGCGAACACGACAGCCTCGCGCCCGAAGATACGCGCGCGCGGCTCTTGCTGTTGAAGGAGATGCTGGTCATCTACCGCGACGAGCTGAAGCTCGAAGCGACCGTGCTCAGCACCTACAACACGATCCTGCAGATCGATCCCGGCGACAAAGAAGCGATCGCGGAGCTCGCCAAGACCTACGAGCAGATGGGGCGCTGGAACGACCTCATCCCCGTGCTCACGCGCGAGGCCGAGAGCGCGCACGATCCCGCCCTCAAGACCGAGCTGTTGTTGCGGGTGGCGAAGCTCTGGGTCGAGCACTTCTCGAACTACAACCAGGCCACGGGGCCACTCGAGCAGGTGCTCGCGATCGATCCCAACCACAAAGAGGCGCTCGCGCGCCTGCGCGAGATCTACAACAAGAAGCGCGCCTGGCCGAAGTTGGCGGAGGTGCTCGTCCGGGAAGAGGCGCTCACGACCGACCCGGCGCAGAAGCGCGCGCTGCTGCTCGAGCTCGCGAACATCGCCGGCGAGCGCCTCCACGACTATCCGCAAGCGATTAAGCTCTATCGGCAGTTGCTTGCGCTCGAGCCGCGCACGCCCTCCGCGCTCGACGCGCTGGAGAAGCTGGCGGAGCGCGCCAAGGACTGGGACACGCTGGCCGAGGTGCTCGAGCAGCGCGTCGCCGAGATCGAGGAGTTCTCGGCGCGGACCAAGCTCTTGACCCGGCTCGGCACCCTGCACACCGAGCGCACGCAGAACCCGGCGCTCGCGGCGC
Organism: uncultured Polyangiales bacterium; assembly: GCA_964651185.1. Taxonomy (GTDB): domain Bacteria; phylum Myxococcota_A; class Polyangia; order Polyangiales; family DASUME01; genus DASUME01. Next base: position 1,639 of record CAZYWR010001009.1, on the reverse strand, counting down.
GCGCTTGGAAGCGCCTGCTCGAGCTCGATCCGAAGAACGGCCGCGCCTTGCGGACGTTGCGCGAGTCGTACTTGGCGGCCGGCGACTTCGCGAGCGTGGAGGCGTTGTACGCGGAAGCTGGGGACTGGGAGGGGTTCGTAGACGTGCTCGGCAGTGCCGCCGATCGCACGAGCGACCCCGAGCTGAAGAAGGCGCTCAGCTTCCGCGCCGCGGAAGTTTACGAGCAGAAGCTCAAGGAGCCGGCGCGCGCGTTTCGCTCGTACGAGCGCGTGCTCACGGTCGAGCCCGACAACGAGCGCGCCGTGCGCGCGCTCCTGCCGATCTACGAGAAAGACGACAAGTGGCCGCGCGTCGCACAGCTCAACGAGGTGCTGCTGGCGAAGCTCCCGGGCGATGAAGTCGAACGGCGGCTCGAGCTCTCGCTGCGCTTGGTCGAGGTCTATCAGATCAAGCTGCGCGACGGAGAGCGCGCGTTCACCCATGCGGCGGCGGCCTACGCGCTCGTCCCGAGCGACGAGCGCGTGCGCGCGCGCCTCGAGAGCGCGGCCGAGCTCGCCGGAGCGCATGAACGGCTGGTGGCGCTCTACCTCGCGCGCGCGGATCAAGCTGGCCCGGACGAAGCGATCGCGCTGCGCAGGCGCGTGGCGCGTATCTCGGCCGAGCGGCTCAAGCGCCCGGAGCAGGCGGCCAAGCAGCTCGAGGCGATCCTCGCCGAGCGTCCGCAGGACGACGAGGCCAAGGCGGCGCTCGAGCGCATCTACCGCGGCACCGGGCGCGCGCAGGAGCTGCGCGCGCTCTACACGCGCCGGCTCGAGCACGCGCAGAGCGACGACGAGCGGGTGGAGCTCTTGCGTGAGCGCGCGCGCGTCGAAGAAGATCAGCTCGCCGACGCGGACCTGGCGATCGAGAGCTACCGGGCGCTCAGCGCGCTCCGCCCGAAGGACCGCGCGATCCTGGCCACGCTCGACCGTTTGCTCACGAACCGCGGCAAGCACGCGGAGCTCGCGGCCGTGCTCGATCAGCGCGTCGCGCTGGCCGAAGAGCGCAAAGAGCGCGTGGAGCTGTCCTTGCGGGCGGCCAAGCTGGCGCACGCCGAGCTGGCCGACGTGGAGCGTGCGGTGGAGGCGCTCGCGCGCGTGCTCGAGCTCGAGCCGAGCGAAGGGCGCGCGGTCGAGCTGCTCGAGCTGATCGCCGAGACCCGTCCGACGGAATCCTTGCGCATCGGCCGGCTGCTCGAGCCGGTCTACGAACGCACCGCGCGCCACGACAAGCTCGTGCGCGTACTGAAGCGCCGGCTCGACGCCAGCACGGATGCCGAGGAGCGGCGCGCGCTGCGCCTGCGCTTGGCCGAAATCGAGGGCACGCTGGGCGATCCGAAGAGCGCGTACGCCACGCTCGAGTCGGCATTTCTCGATACGCCCTCGAACCCGGAGCTCTGGGATCGCATCACGCACGTGGCGGAGAAGGCGAACGCCCTCGAGGAGCTCGCGGTCGCCTTCAGCACGGCCGTGGAGATGGCGCAGCTCACCCCCGCCGAGACGGCCGAGCTGAGCGCGCGTACGGCGCGCATCTACGACGAAGTGCTCGGGCAGCCCGAGCGCGCCGCTCCCTTTTACCAGCGCGTGCTCGCGTATGATCC
>CAZYWR010001008.1:0-3199 GCA_964651185.1 uncultured Polyangiales bacterium | reverse complement strand
CGCGTGGGGACGCTCGGCATCGACGCGCTCACGGCGCTCACCGTCAGGGCGGCGCACCAGCACGTCACCGGGCTGTCCCTGCGCGAGCACGAGCGGCGCATCGCGGAGGGCGCGCTGCGCGAGATCGAGCGGAGGCTCTCGTTCTTGCTCAACGTGGGGCTCGACTACCTGACGCTCGACCGCGCGGGCCCGACGTTGAGCGGCGGCGAAGCGCAGCGCGTCCGACTCGCCACGCAGCTCGGCAGCGAGCTGTCGGGGGTGATGTACGTGCTCGACGAGCCCAGCATCGGCCTGCATCAGCGCGACAACCAGCGGCTGATCGAGACGCTCGAGCGTCTGCGCGACCTGGGCAACACCGTGCTCGTGGTCGAACATGATGAAGAGACCATCCGCGCGGCCGATCACGTCGTCGACTTCGGCCCGGGCGCTGGCCATCTAGGCGGCAAGGTGCTCTACAGCGGCGCGCCGGCCGGGCTCGCGCGCTGCCGCGACAGCTTGACCGGCCAATACCTGAGCGGCGCGAAGCGCATCGAGCCGCCGCGCGCGCGCCGCGTGCGCAAAGGCGAGCTCGTGATCCGCGGCGCCGCCGAGCACAACCTGAAGGGCGTCGACGTCACGCTGCCGCTCGGCTGCTTGGTGGCGATCACCGGCGTGAGCGGGGCGGGCAAGAGCTCGCTCATCAACGGGATCCTCTTGCCGGCGCTCGAGCGCGCGCTCCACCGCTCGAACGTGCGCGTCGGGAAGCATGGGGGCATCCGCGGGCTCGAGGCGCTCGATAAAGTGATCGCCATCGACCAACGCCCGATCGGGCGCACCCCGCGCTCGAACCCCGGCACCTACCCCAAAGCGTTCGACGAGATCCGAGAGATCTTCGCGCAGCTCCCGGAGGCGCGCGCGAAGGGCTTCGGCCCCGGGCGCTTTTCGTTCAACGTGAAGGGCGGCCGCTGCGAGGCCTGCGCCGGCGACGGCGTGGTCAAGGTGGAGATGCACTTCTTGGCGGACGTCTACGTCCCCTGCGAGGTGTGCGAGGGCAAGCGCTACGACGCGCAGACGTTGACCGTCCGCTACAAGGGCAAGTCGATTTGCGAGGTGCTCGACACCAGCATCGACGACTGCCTCACGCTGTTCTCGGCGCACCCGTCGCTCAAGCGCGTGCTCGAGACCTTGGTCGAGGTGGGGCTCGGTTACGTCAAAATCGGGCAGCCGGCGACCACTTTGAGCGGGGGTGAGGCGCAGCGCGTGAAGCTCAGCCGCGAGCTCGGCAAGCGCCAGACCGGGCGCACCCTGTACATCCTGGACGAGCCCACCACGGGCCTGCATTTCGCCGACATCCACCGCTTGCTGTACGTGCTGCAGAAGCTCGCCGACGCGGGCAACACCGTGGTCGTCATCGAGCACAACCTCGACGTCATCAAATGCGCCGACTGGGTGGTCGACCTCGGGCCAGAAGGTGGGGAGCGCGGCGGACAACTGATCGCGGAGGGCACACCGGAGCAGGTCGCGCGCATCAAGGCTTCGCATACGGGACGCTTTCTCGCGCCGTTGCTAGCTCGCTGAGACTGCTATCCTTCGCGGCCATGACGATCACGGCCGGCCTGTACCGCACGACCCAAGCGCACCCATTCGATCCGCAAACCATTCCTGCCGACGCGCTCGTCTATGTCGGCGAGGCGCGCAACGGCGGTGGGCAGTTCGTGGTGCGTCCCGGCCGCAACGTGCACAACCGTTGGTACTGGGGAGAGCCGACCACGCCGCTCACCGATCCGCTCTGGGAGCGCACGCTCAAGCGCCTGCCGCCCGAAGGCTTCTACACTTTGCCGGAAGACCTGCGCGTGGGTGAAAGCGGCGTCTGGCGCAAGAACGCGATCGTGCAGCTCGGCTACAACCAAGAGGGCGAAGGCATCGTGTTCGTGGCCGAGCGCCACGAAGGGCTCGAAGTCAACGCGCTGTTCTTCTCGGATCGCGGCGTGCGCATCACCGATGACCTGCTGTATCGCTTGAGCTGGGCGCCTATCCTGCCGGTCAGCCCTCCGCAGAACGCGTGACGATCTCGCCGACCGCATCGCCCACCACGTTGCGGACTAGGCGGTAGCGCTCCGGCAGCTCCTCCCGGAGCAGGCCGGGCAGGCAGCGCGCCAAGAGCGCGGCCGTCGCCACGGGCCGCACGAGCTCGCTACCCGTACGCACCTTGATCGCGATCCCGAGCCCGCGCTCGGGCACAGCCAAACATAGAATGCCAGCCGCGCCCACCTTCGCGATCGCGCTCGAGTGCTGCATCAGCCAGCCGTCGAAGGCGTCCGTGCCGCTCACGAGCAGCGGGTGCGCGCGCATGGCGCGCCCGATCGCCGAGAGCGCGGAGGGACCGCGCAGGCGCGTCTCGCGCGCGAGGGCGGCGTACGCCCGCGCCATGCCCGAGAGCTTCAGCACGAAGCACGGCACGCCGCAGCCGTCGACCACCGTCTTCGCGATGCCGAACGCGGTGTGCTGCTCGAGCCGCGTGCGGATCGCGCGCTGCAACGGGTGCTCGGGCGATCGGTAATCGGGCGCGAAGTCTTGCGCGCGCGCGGCCGCGGCCATGAAAGCGTGCTTGCCTGCACAGTTGTTGTGGAGCGCCGTCGGCAGCGCGCCGCGCGCCCACAGCGCCTGCGCGCTCTCCGCATGCAGGGGTGCGTGCGCGCCGCAGTACAGGTCGCGCTCGCTGCACCCTAACTTCTGAAGGAGGCGCGCCAGCGCTTCGAGGTGAAAGGGCTCCCCGTGGTGGCTGGCCGCGCCGAGCGCGAGGTCGGTCGCACACAGCTCGCTCCGGCCCGCCTCCGAGAGCAGCTCGACCGAGCTCTCCAGCTGAAAGGGCTTGGCGGCGCTGCGGAAGGTCGTGAGCGCATCCTCGCCGGAGAGAATTCTCACCTCGCCCGCGAGATCGCACGATACAGCGTCGATGGGGTGTTCGGATTCGACGGCGTCACCGCGCCGCTGCTCGACGAAGAAGCGGATCATCTTTGCTCGTGTTGCCCCGAGCCGCGCGCTGCCCCAAGCCTGGCGCGCGGTGCGAGGCCGCTCTGCACATGTTTCCTTGTGCTTACCACGTAGCCAGACCTCGGTGGGCTCTGGCATTGTTTCAACTCGTCGGACATGCGAGCTTTCGTTCGCTGCATCGCAACCAGTACGCGGGCTCGCGCATTTCGCTCGCGCGTGCACGCGC
>CAZYWR010001007.1:0-3301 GCA_964651185.1 uncultured Polyangiales bacterium | reverse complement strand
AGCTCCAGCCGGCGCTGCAGCATGCGCGCGAGCTCCTGGAAACGCTCGGTCTGCTCGTACAGCTTCTCCAATAGATCGAGCGCCTCGATATCGCTCGGCTCGTCGTTGAGGTTGGCGAGCTCGAGCCGGATCGCGCCGTCTTTATCCTCGAGGCGCTCCGCGCGCAGGCGCGCGGCGCGATGGCGCAGCCCTACCCGCGCGCTCAGGTCGGGTTCCGCGTCGATGCGGCGGTCGTACAGCTGCGCGACTTTGCCGAGCTTGCCGTTGGCCTCGTAGATGCGGATCAGCGCGTCGAGCGCGGAGAGCTGGGTCGAGTCGAGCGCGAGCACACGCTCGTAGCCTTCGAGCGCCCGCTCCGGCTGGCCGGCCGCGGTCTCCGCGATCACCGCGCCTTCCGTGAGGCGCTCCACCGCGATCACGCGATCGGACTCGCGCTCGGCCCAAGTGAAGAGCGCGTCCACCAACTCGCGGTAGCGGCCCTCGGCGCGCAACAGCGACACCAGCCCGTCGTGCGCAGGCTCGTAATCCGGATCGACCTCGATCGCTTGGCGGAGCGCGTGCTCGGCTTTGGCCGGATCGTTGAGCTTGTCGCGATACCAGGCGGCGGCGCGCATCCACAGATCGCGTCGATCGGCGCGCGCGAGCACGTCGCTGCCGACGGCGCGCTCGATCAGCCCCGCCAGCACGTCGAAGCGCCCAGCCGCGTGCGCCACGCGCTCGATCTCGTCGAGCAGCCCGAAGTCGGTGGGATCCGCCTCGAACGCGCGGCGCAAAGTCTCGGCCGCGCGGTTCGCGTCGCCGAGCTCGTTCTCGTACAAGCTCGCGAGATCCGAGAGCAGACGCGCGCGCTCCGGCTGGCTCTCCGCCAGCTCGAGTCGCGCCTCGTACAGCTTGGCGACGCGGTCCAGGTCGCCGCCGTGACGATAGGCCGCCTCGAGCAGCTCGACGAGCTCGGGGGCGAGCGCGCGATCGCGCAGCAAGCGCTCCAGATTTTCGATCGCACGCGGCTCGCCGGGCGCGCGGTCGAGCACGTCGCGGTACGCGTTGAGCGCTGCGCGCGCGTCGCCGAAGCGCCCCTCGCGCAGCTCGCCGAGACGCAGCAAAAGCGCGCTCGAGTCGGGGCCGCTGCTGTACGAGACGCGCCGCTCGAGCACGTCCGCGAGCTCTTCGTAGCGCTCGGTCGCGCTGTACAGGCGATCGAGCTCGATCAAGATTGCCTCGTCGTCGCCGCCACGCGTCAGCGCCAGCTCGTAAGCCTGGATGGTGCGCGGGATGTCGGCGAGCTCGCGCTCGGTGATGCGCGCCACGCGCCGGTAAAGTTCGCGCGCGACCTCGGCGTCGCCGGCCTTCGCCGCGCGATGGCTGAGCACGTCCGCAGCGCGATCCCAGGTCGAGAGCGCGCCGGCCAGACGCTCGACCTCCTCGGGCAGCGCGGGATCGTCGGCGTCTTGCACGAGCGCTTCGCACAGGGCGTCGAACGCAGCAGCCATATCCTTGCGCCCGCGCTCGTGCACCTCGGCCAGACGCACCAAGCGCAGCTGGCGCTCGCTCGCGTCCGCGATGCCGCCGATGCCGCGCGAGAGCACAGTCGCGAGCTCGTCCCAACGCGCGCCGCCTTCGAGCACGGGGGTCAAGATCTCCTCGACACGCGCACGGTGCTGCGATTGTTCGCCGATCCGCAAGAGCGCGCGGATGCTCGGCTCGTGTCCGGCGTCGAGCGCGAGCGCCTCGCGGTAGCTCTCGACCGCCTCCTCGAACTCGCTCAGGTGTTCGTCGTGCACTTGGCCGAGCGCATAGAGCAGCGCGAGCCGGGCCGAGGGCTCCGGCGTCAGCTCGAGCTGGCGGCGCAGGTTCTCGAGCAGCTCGGGCCACATCGACTCAGCCGTGTAGAGGTTGCCGAGCGCCGAGAGCGCGTCCACGCGCGTCGCGTCGTCGTCGAGCACCCGACTGTACGCGTCGATCGCCTTGCGCGGACGGTGCAGACGCTCGGCTAGTACATGGCCGAGCCGCAGGTTGACGTCGATGCGCTCGCTCGGGTCGGTCGCCAGCTCGGCGCGCCGCCTGAGCACCTCGGCGAGCGCGGCGTAATCCTCGACGCGACCGTAGAGCTCGTCGAGCGCGGCCAAACTGGCAGCGTCGTCGTCGACCTCCTCGAGCGCGGCCGAATAGGCCTTGATCGCGCCCTCCGTGTCGCTCAACAGCTCGTCCAGCACCGAGCCCGCACGCCGCCACAACTCCGCGCGTTCGCGCGAGTCGTAGGAACGCTCGATCTTGCGCTTGAACAGGGTGACGACGCCGGCCCAGTCGCCGACCATCATCAACAGGGCTTCGAGCTGGTCGAAGGCGGCCGGCTCGTCGGTGTCGCACTGCACGAGCCGCTCGTAAGCGTAGATGGCAGCGCGCGGATCGCCGCGCCTCTCGTCGTGCGTGCGCGCGATCGCGCCGAGCAGCGAGGCCTTGAGCGCGCTCTCGCTGGTGGTTTGGGCCGCCTCCTCGAGCGCCGCCACGTACTCGTCCCAGTTGCCGACCTTGGCGGCCAAGCGCTCGAGCTCGCTGCGCGCCTCCGCGTCGCTCGGGTCGCTGACGAGCGCGCGCCGGTAAGCGCCGAGCGCGGCGGCCGGGTCCTTGCCGCGCTGCTCGTAGAGCCGCGCGATGCGCCGCAAGAGCTCCGAGCGCTCGGCCGAGTCGGTCTCGGCCGCGACCAGCTTCTCGGCCAGCCACACCTGCTTCTGCCAGGCGCCCGTGCGCTCGTAGAGCGGCTCCAGGATCTCGGCCACGCGCGACAGCAGCTCGGGCCTCCCCGAGAGGCGCTCAAGGGCGCCGCGCGCCTCGTGATGGTCCGCCGAGCGCTCGGCGACCTGCTGATAGGTGTCGACCGCGAGATCGATGTCGTCGAGCTCCTGCTCGTAGAGGCGCGCCAAGCGCAGCTTGAGCTCGAGCTCGTTGCCGGGAGCGCCGTCGATTTGATAGCGCAGGTGATCGGCGAGCTCGCTCCAGCGCAGCGCCTCCTGAAACAGACGATCGAGCGCCTCGATCGAGGCCGGGTCGCGCGGCGCGTGCTCCAGGATCTCCTGGTGCGTGCGGATGGCCGCGTCGAGATCGCGCAGCTCCTGTTCGTAGAGCTGGGCCAGCTTGCGCAAGAGCTCGAGCCGGTAGTGCGCGTCGTTCGTGAAGTCGACCTGGGAGCGATAGAACGTGCGCAGCTCGTCGTTGGCGTGGCGGCGCAGCAAGATCTCCTCCACCGTCTTCGCCAACAGCCGCGCGCTCGGATCGTACGCGAGCGCGCGCTGGTAGAGCGCCG
>CAZYWR010001006.1:0-2543 GCA_964651185.1 uncultured Polyangiales bacterium | reverse complement strand
CGGTCATGTTTTGACCGCGGGCCGCCAGCGCAAGGTCGAGCGCGTCGAACGCTTCGTGAAGAGCCGGTGGATCGAGATCGAAGTGTAAGCTGCTGCGCATCTCGTCCGCCGTCTGGCCGCGCGCTCCCGCGTAAGCCATGGCCAGCGCCGTCGCGAGGGAGTAAGGCGAGAAGACCAGGTCCTCGCCCGGCCGGTCGCTGGCGATCTGACGCAGTAGGTCGAACGCAAAGTCCGCATTGCCCGCACTGAGCGTCGCCACATTCGCATCGCTCGGGGTCGCGACTCGCTCCAGCGCAGACATGGCGAGCTCTACGCCTCGGGGAGCGCGGAGGTCTGGCTCGGTCCCGCTACCCACCCCATTCGTCGAGCAGCCGAGCGCGCCAACGAACCCGGTCATCAGAGCGAGGCGTGCAAGCTTGATCAATCGAGCCCCCCTTCTGCAGCAACATGTTCCTGCCCTCAGGCGCCGAGCATCACCTATGCCAGCGCATTTTCCGTGGGTTCGCGGGCGCGCGCCGCGCCGCTTGTGCCAACCTGTGCCGGCGCCCGGTCGCCGTCTCGAGCAGCGCGCCGCGACTCACAGGGAGGTCGCGAGCTCGGCGAGGTCTTGGTTCATGAGGTCGACTTCGGCCTTGAGCTGGTCGAGCATGTCGGCGCGCCGGCGCAGTAAGTCGACGTCGTACACGCCGCCTGCGCCGAGGATCAGCGCCCCGGCGGAGGCGTCCTCGGCCAGCGCTTCGTAGCGCTGCCAGCGCTCGACGATCCGTTCGCGAATGGGCTTGGACTGCGCATTCGAGAACTCCGGGCGCGAGAGATAGGCCCAGACGAGCGGTGGGAAGACGGAGGACTCCGCCGGTCCGTTCCAGACATCCGTGAGCATGTTGCGAGGATGCGAAAACTCGGCGCGCAGGTGCTGAAACAACGGCACGAGCCCGAGGCCCGCCGTCAGCGCACCGCCGCCCGCGGCGACGCCTTCTTGAAGTGCGTCACTGCGGTGCGCCCCGGCCAAGAACGCCGAAGCCGTTCCGGTCGCGGCCCCCGCGACGATCGACGACGCCGTATAAAGCAACGCCGATCGCCGCTCGCGATCTTCCAAGTACGACGCCAGCTGCGACGTACGCTCGCCCTCGCAGTCGAGCTCGGCGACCGTGGCATCCACGAGCGCGCGCGCGGCCTCCAAACGCTCGAACACGTGAAGGCGCGCGACCAGCGCGCTCTCGCGCGGCCCGGTACGCGCTTGGGCCAGATCCTGCGATACTCCGAGCAGCGCCGCCACGCGCGTCACCCGCGAATTCCCGGGCGTGCCGGCGTCCTCGCGCCAAGGCTGCACGGGCGCGGCCGGCGGCGCGCAGTAGCCGCTCGGAGCCGCGGCGTGCTTCACCGTCGCACAGCCAAGCAGCAGCGTAAGCCTCAGGTAGAAGCCCGCTGCGAACAGAAACGGCGCGACGCGATCGACCGGGCGCGTGAGCCGTCGTGCCGACCAGACGCTCGCGACTTCTCCTCGAGGCACTTCCAGCACCCCGCGAACATACCCGAACATCCCACGACCTTCATCGCGATATCGTGCGTCGGTTTCCAGTCGAGATACTCCGTGGACGAGCGGCCGCGGTCCCGCTCGTTCCCCGGGGGCGATACACTGCCCAGCCATGCCCGCGCCGATTTTCTACGACGGACCGCGCTCTGCCGACGCCACGCTGGTGCTCGCGCACGGTGCCGGCGCGCCGATGGATTCGCCGTTCATGCGCGCGTTCGCAGCAGGTCTGGGCCAGTGCGGCGTGCGCGTGGTGCGCTTCGAGTTTCCTTACATGGCGAAGAGGCGCAGCGAGGGCAAGAAAGCTCCGCCCGATCGCATGCCCGTGCTCGAAGCGACGTTTCACCAAGTGGTGGCGCGACTGCCCGCGCAGGGCCGCCTTTTTCTCGCCGGCAAGTCCATGGGCAGCCGGGTCGCCGTACACGTCGCAGACTCGCTCGCGGTCGCCGGCGTGGTCGCGCTCGGATACCCGTTTCATCCGCCGCGGCGCACCGAGCAGCTCCGGCTCGAACCCTTGCGCAGGCTGCGCACGCCGTGTCTCATCGTGCAGGGCACGCGCGACCCGCTCGGCTCGCAGGCGGAGGTCGCTGGCTACGACTTGCCGCCCCACGTCCGCGTGCGCTGGCTCGAAGACGGCGACCACTCGTTCGAGCCGCGCAAGGCGAGCGGACGCACGCTGGCGCAAAACCTGGACGAAGCGATCCGGGCGGTCGCGTCATTCGTATCGTCTGAGTCGCTTGGTCAGAACTGACTCGGGGTGCACTTCCCGCACGCCTTGTAACAGCCGAGCACGCAGGCGTCGCACTTGGTCGGGCAGTACAGGCCGATGCAACCGCCCGCGGAGCCTCCGCCGTTCGGTCGATCGCACAGGGAATCGCAGCCGTCGACACACGCATCACACTGCGCCTGACGGTCTGGCGTGCATGCGTTCTTGCCGAGCGCGCTCACGTCGCCCGCACCCAGATCGGGACTCAGAGCGCCTGCTTCGACGGTGACGATTTGCCCTGGGCTG
>CAZYWR010001005.1:0-5936 GCA_964651185.1 uncultured Polyangiales bacterium | reverse complement strand
GCGCTGGCCGAGGAGGTGACGCCGCACGGCGTCGGCGTGCGGGTGATCGCGCCCACGATCATCGACACGCCCGCCAATCGCGCCGCGATGCCGAAGGCGCGCGTCGCCGATTGGGTCACGCCCGACGAGATCGCGAACACCGTGGAGTTCCTGCTCGACCCAGCCTCGTCCGGCATTCGCTTCGCCGCCATCCCGATGGGTCGTTAGCTCAGAACCCGATCCGCCGCGCGCTTTTGCGGAACAACGTGACTGCGTCGGGCGCGAAGCGAAAAGCGCGCAGAAAGTGCTCGAGCCCGTAGTCCGGCACGCGCGTACGCGCGCGGGAGACGAACGCGCGCGCTTCGTCGCGCCGGTCGGCGAGCGCGAGGCAGTGCGCGGCGATGGCGAGGATATGCGCGTGGGCATTGGGGCGGGCGGCTGCCCGGACAGCCCAGTGCGCCGCCTCTTCCGGCTCGCCCAGCCGCACGTGCGCCAGGGCGCGGCTCGCGAGCATGGCGAACTGCAACGGATCGAACGGGCTCAGCTCGCGCGAGTGGTCCGCGGCCTCGATCGCCGCGCGCGCGTCGCCGCTCTGGCTGCGCACGAAGCCGAGCGTGTAATGGCCGAGCGCGAAGTTCGGGCTGAGTTCGACGCTGCGCTCGAGCTCCGTGAGCGTCTCGCGCAGCTCGCCGCGTAGCCATAGCGCGCGCCCCATCGCCCAGTGCGCCGCGGGATCTTGGTCGTCCGCACCCAGGCTCTGCACCGCGGTCTGGAAGGCGAGATCGATCTGCGCGTCGCGGTCCGGGGTGAGCTCCAGGAACGCGTTCTGAAAGTGCGCGAACGACAGGGCGGCATACGCGCTGGCGAACGTGGAGTCGAGCCGAACGGCCTGGCGAAAGAAGTGCTCCGCATCGTGGTTGTCGGAACCGGTGAACTTGTACATATGCCAGAGGCCGCGGTGATAGGCCTCCCACGCGTCGAGCGAGCTCGGCGGTTTGAGGACCGCGCGCCTGCACTCGGATGCCTCGATCTCCTTCGTCACCGCCGCGACGACGCGGTCGGCGATCGCGTCGAACGCCGAGAGGGTATCGGCATCACCTTCGAGCGTGTCCGCCCACACGATGCGCGCGCTTTCGGTCTCAGCGAGCTCGACCACCACCGACATGGAGCGGTCGTGCAAACGCAGCGAGCCGCTCACCACGTACTCCACTCCGAGCAGGCGTCCGGCTTCCTGTACCCCGATACCGCGCTCGCCGAGCGCGAAGACCGAGCCGCGCGCGATCACGAACACCGATCGCAGCTTCGCGAGCCTCGTGATGACGTCTTCGGTGAGCCCGTCGGCCGCCCCACCGCGCTGGCGCTGCGCGGCGAAGCGTTCGACGAACGGCATCACCGCGACCGACACCCGTCGCGCGCCGCCGAAGGTCGAGGCTGTCCGTTCCTCGCCGGGGCGGCCTGGCCGGGAGCCTTCGCTGCGGGCCGTCACCAGCGCGGACTCGGCGGCGGCGCGTCCGGCTTGCCACGCGTCGCGCAGGGGCGCCGAGTCGAGGCCTTCGCGCTCGAACGAGCGAATGGCCGCTGTGACGTGTTCCTCGGCCTCGCGAACGCGGCCGCACTTCACGAGCGTCTGCAGCATGACTTCGTGCGCGCGCTGATCGTAGGGGGCCAGCTGCAGCCATACATCGAGATGCTGGAAAGTCTGTTCTGCTGGGAGCGGGCGGGCAGCGAGCTCGCGGCGCACGGCCACGTGCAGGGTGCGGAAGCGATGGCGCTGCGCCGCGAGCCAGCCGTTGAATTCCGGATTTCCGTCGATCTGAACGTTCTCGAGCAGCTCTCCGCCGAACCAGGCGCACAGTTCTGACAGACGTTCGCTGCGCGCCTCTGCGATATTCGCTTTGAGGGCGCGTTCGATCCAAAGCGCGTCTACCGTACAGTCCGAGAGATCGAGGGCGATTGCGTCGTGAGCATCTGCGACGACGCGGCGGCGCGAACCGTCATCGAGCAGGCTCCTGAGCTTGCTCAAGCACCAACGCAGCTCGCCGCGCGGATCATTCGGGATGTCCCAGAGCAACGCGCAGAGCCGAGAGCGAGAGACCGCGCCGGCCGCGAGGGCGAGGTACGCGAGTAACGCGCGCACCTTGCGCGATCGGGGGAGCGGCAGCGCGACGCCCTCGCGTCGAACCGCGACCGGCCCCAGGAGCCGAACCTGAAGCCCGGGATGGCTCATTCTCCTACTCGTCAGGCCTTTCCACGGTCGTCACCCTGGTTCATTCCACGCTCCCGGCGTCATCGTGGATCCGCAGCCACTCGTTTTCCACTACAAACTCGGTGAAACAGCGGCGCTCGCCTGCGCCAGTGAGGACGCATCCATGATCTACGACGACATCTCGCAGACCATCGGCCGCACGCCGGTCGTGCGCATCAACCATCTCGCGCCCGCCCACGTCGAGATGTACGTGAAGCTCGAGGCGGCCAACCCGGGCGGCTCCGTGAAGGACCGGCTCGCGCTCGGGATCCTCGAGGACGCCGAGCGCCGCGGCCTTCTGAAGCCGGGGCAAACGGTGGTCGAAGCGACCTCCGGGAACACGGGAATCGCGCTCGCGATGGTGTGCGCCGCGCGCGGCTATCCGTTCGTGGCGATCATGCCCGACTCGTTTTCGGTCGAGCGGCGGCAGCTCATGCGCGCGTACGGCGCCAAGGTCGTCCTGACGCCTGCGGCCGAGCGCGCGAGCGGCGCCGTACGGCTGGCCGAGAGCCTCGCCGCGGAACGAGGCTGGTTTCTCGCGCGCCAGTTCGAGAACGAAGCGAACCCTGCTTATCACCGTCAGACGACCGGTCCCGAGATTCTCGCGGATTTTGCGAGCAAGCGGCTCGATTATTGGGTTACGGGCTGGGGCACCGGCGGCACGTTGACGGGCGCGGGCCAGATGATTCGCTGTGCGCGTCCCGAGACCAAGATCATCGCCTGTGAGCCTGCCGGTGCGGCGCTGCTCGGCGGCAAGGAATGGAAGCCGCACAAGATCCAGGGGTGGACTCCGGACTTCGTTCCCTCGGTGCTCGATCGCGAGGTTTACGACGAGGTGATCGTGATCGAAGACGACAGAGCCGTCGCGTGCGCGCGCGATCTCGCGCGACGTGAGGGGATCTTCTGCGGCATCTCCGCAGGCGCCACCTTCGCCGGCGCGCTCGCGGTCGCGGCCGGGGCTGCGCCACAGAGCGTGATCTTGGCGATGCTGCCGGACACGGGCGAGCGCTACCTCTCCACGGTGCTGTTCGAGGGCGTGGAAACGGGCTCCGACACGGTGTAGCCGCAAATTCCACGCGTCCTTCCACGGCCTTTTCCACGCGTGCCGCGCAGGTTCTGTGCTGGAGGAAATGGCACATGACCCAAGTCGTTCAATCCCACAACGAGAAGGCACAGGCCGTCTGGAACGCACCCGCCGGGCTCTACGACGAAATCAGTCGCAGCATCGCGGATGCCATCGAGCACGCGGTCGAGCGCCTGCGCCCTCAGCCGGGCCAACGCATCCTGGATCTCGCGACCGGTACGGGTTGGGGCTCGCGCGTGATCGCGCAGCGTTTTCCCGGCGTGCAAGTCGTCGGCGCCGACATCGCGGAGCGCATGCTCGATCACGCGCGCGCGCTCGCGGAGGCGCAGAAACTAGACATCGAGTATCGCCACGCGGACGCGGAGAAGCTGCCGTTTCCTGACGGTGCATTCGACGGCGTCGTTTCAACCTTCGGCGTGATGTTCACCGGCAAGCCGGAGGCCGCCGCCGCGCAGCTCGCGCGCGTCGTGAAGCGGGGAGGTCGCGTGGTCCTCGCGACCTGGAAGTACGACAGCGCCGTCTTCCACATGTTCGGCGTGATGAAGAAGTTCATGCCGCCGCCTCCCCAGCCTGCGGCTCCGTCCCCGTTCGAATGGGGAAAGTACGAGCGCTTGCAACAATTGCTCGGCGATGCATTCGAGCTGAGATTCGAAGAGGGCACGAACCCGTTCCGCTACGGCTCGGGCGAGCAGGCGTGGGATCTGTGGGTCAACCATTACGGTCCGTCCAAGTCGCTGGCCTCGAACTTGGATGACGCGCGCCGTGCGGAGCTCCGGCGCGACATGATCGCCTGGCATGAGACGTTCAAGAGCGAGCTCGGCTACACCCAGCCACGCCAGTACATCATCACGCGCGGTACGCGCCGGTAAACACGCCACCGCGAGTAGCGGAGGCGGTGCTCACGATCGAACGGGCTGCTGTTGGAGCTGCCGGCCGATTCGGCGCGGTGTACAGATCGCAGTATGTTCAGCGCTTCCTCCCGATGGCGCCTGCTCGTGGTCGCGATCGCGTTTGTGTTCGCGGCTCGGGCCGACGCGCAGCTCGCATCCGAGCCACCATCGGGTCGTGACATCGTCGTGGCCTACAACAGGGGCCTCCACTTTGGCGTAGCACCCGGCGTGTTCATTCCGACCCGCGGCGGCGAGGTGGGCTTTTCGATCAGCGGCGACGTGCGCTACGGCTTCGACCTTGGCCCGATCATTCTCGGCCCGGGCGCGCGCGTGGCGGGGTACTTCCTGCCCCATGCGAACGTGGTGCTGGGGGCGGGTGAACTGCGCGTTACCGTGCCGATCGGTTTCTTTGCTCCCTACGCGATCGGAGGCGTTGGACTTGGCCACGTCAGCCAGCCCGCGTACACGGGGCTCGCGTATCTCGCGGGGGGCGGTCTGATGGTGCACATCGGCACGCATTTCGCGATCGGCGCAGAGGCCGTGTATCAGGCCATCCGCGGCAGCAATTTCGCCGCTTTGTTCATCGGACCTGCGATCTTGCTCGGCTTCTGATCCTGCCGCGCAACGGACGACCGTGCGGACTATATTCGCGCCCCGGCAGTGCTCGAAGCCAAAGGAGGACGTGATGAACACGGCGCGTGCCCGAGTTGCATCTCGCGAGCGTCTCGGACAAATCGGGGCCTTGGTCGTCTTGAGTGTGGTGCTGCTGGCCAGCAATGCCGCGCAGGCCCAGCAAACGGTCGACGTCGGAGCGACCGGTTTTGGCGTGAAGCGTCCCGTGCTCGCGTCCGCTTGTCCGAATGGTTGCCCCTGGGGAGAGCTCGGCGACTTCGTGGTGGATGCGATGAAGCCGCTCGGTTACGAGGTGATCCTGTGCCGCAACTGCAACGGCCCCGAGGGGCCGCGCATCGTGGCGAGCGCGAGCTATCCGCCTGAGCTGAGCCCCGTGGATGCGCTCACTGGGACGACCACGCGCGTGAACGCGCCCGTCGACTTCGGCGTTACGGAAAGCGGTTTTCTCGCTTGGGCCTACGGCGGTCGCTATCTCTACGCACAGGACGGGCCGCGCGCGAATCTGCGGCTCATCGCAAAGATCGAAGACCCATACTACTTGTTGGTGGCCGTGAAGGCGGACTCCGGCATCACGGACCTCGCGCAGATCGCGCAGCGCCGCATGCCGGTGGCGATTCTGGGCGGTGGCTCGCCGACATCCCAGCCTGTGCTCGACTACTACGGTCTGACCGCGGACGCGGTGGCCTCGTGGGGCGGCTCGCTGACGAATCCGCTGCTGGCAGGCGCGAACGGGCCGTTCGACGTGATCGTCAGCGAACTCGCGAGCCCCGCCAACAACCCTGAGTCGGCCTATTGGACCACGCTCAGCCAGAAATACGACCTGCGCTTCCTCGACCTGCCGGAGCCGCTCTTGGCGCAGATGGCAAACGATCAGCTGGGCATGACGCGCGCAGTCGCAAAATGGGGCCTCTTACGCGGCGTAGATCGCCCGATCGCGACCGTCGCACGCTCCGGGAACGCCGTGTTCGCGCGCGACGACACACCGGAGCAAGCGGCCTACGACGCGGCCAGGGCCATCGACGGGCATCGCTCCGGTCTCAAGTGGTACATCCGACCTTACTCTTACGATTCGGCGACGGTCTGGCAGAACTTCGACGTCCCGTTG
>CAZYWR010001004.1:0-3169 GCA_964651185.1 uncultured Polyangiales bacterium | reverse complement strand
CCTTCAGCCCGAACGTGCGCACGTTGGTGAGCTTGCCGGCGCGGATCTGCAGCACCGCGACCTCGGCCAAGTCCGCGCGCCGGAACACGCCGACCACGTCCTGGTCGATGCTCTGCGCGACCGCCACGCGGTTCTGCTCGCGCACGCGCTCGATCGCGCGCAGCTGATCGCGGTGCTCGGCGGCGCGTTCGTACTGCTGCTCGTGCGCGGCGTCGCGCATGCGCGCCTCGAGCAGCGGGATGAGCTCGTCGTGGCGGCCGTCGAGGAACATCGCGACGTCTTGCACCTGCTCGCCGTAACGCGCGCGATCGACCTCGAACACGCACGGCCCGAGGCAGCGTTTGATCTGATACTGCAGGCAGGGGCGGGTGCGGCTGGCGAAGTCGGTGTCGGTGCAGGTGCGGAGCTGGAAGTGGCGGTTGACGAGCCGCAGCGTTTGGCGCGCCGCCGTGGCCGAATGGTAAGGGCCGAAGTAGAGCGCGCCGTCGGCCTTGGGCCGGCGCACGACCTCGAGGCGCGGCCAGGGCGCCTTCGGATCCAAGCGCAGCGACAGGTACTCTTTGTCGTCGCGGAGCTTGATGTTGTACTTGGGACGGTGCCGCTTGATCAGCGTGTTTTCGAGCAGCGCGGCCTCTTTTTCGCTACCGACGACGACGGTTTCGATGTCGCCGAGCTCGCGCGAGAGGCGCTGGATGAAGGCGCGCGTGTCGCTGTTGCCCTCCTGAAAGTAGCTGCGCACCCGGCTGCGCAGGCTGCGCGCCTTGCCGACGTACAGGATCGTGCCCTGTGCATCCTTGAACAGATAGACGCCCGGCGAGACCGGCAGGTTGTCGAGCTTGGCGACGAGCTCGGGGGCCATCTGGTCACTCTAGCAAGTCAGGGGCTGGCGGCTGGCAGCCGCACCAGGAAGCGCGCGCCGCGGCGCGGCAAGTTCTCTCCGCTGATGGCGCCGCCGAGCCGATCGACGATCGCGTGGCACACGGCGAGCCCCAAGCCCGTGCCGCGTCCGGCCGGCTTCGTGGTCACGAAGGGATCGAACAGCTTGCCCTGCACCTCGGGCGCGATGCCGGGGCCCGAGTCGCTGATCGCCAAGGTCACGTCGCGCCCTTCGCGCTTCAACTCGATCAAGATGTGGCCTTCGCCGGCGACGGCGTCGGCGGCGTTGAGCAGCAGGTTGAGCACGATTTGGGTGAGCTCGTGGGCGGGTCCGCGCACCGCCAAGTCGGCGCCGTGCGCGCGCCGCTCCAACGTCACGCGCCGCAGATCCTTCTGCGGCGCGACCAGCGCGACCGCCTCTTCCACGACCTGCTCGAGGTCGGCGACCGCGCTGACGTCTTGCTCGTGCGCGCCAGCGTGCATCTTGGGGCCCGGCTCCGGGCGCGCGCGCGCGTAATCGAGCAGCTCGCGGATGATGTGGTGAATGCGCTCGGTCTCGCTGCGAATGCGCGTCAGGAACTCGTGCTCCTCGGTGCGGCTCAGCTGGCCGAGCTGCAAGAGCTCCACCAACCCCAAGATCGCGGCCAGGGGATTGCCGATCTCGTGCGCGACACCGGCCGCGAGCCGTCCTACACCCGCCAACTTCTCGCTGCGGATGAGCTGATCTTGCGTGGCGCGCAGCTCGCGCGTGGTTTGTTCGAGCTCCGCCAGGCGCGCCACGAGCGCGCTCCGTTCATCGCGCAGCGCCCGCGTCATGGCGTTGAAGGCGAGGCCGAGCCGCACGAGCTCCGCGGCGCCCGCGACCGGAACAGCTCCGCCGTGCGCGTCGTCGCGCTCTGCGCTCGCGCTCGACAGCCGCTCGACGGCGGTCGTCAGCCGCTCGACGGGTCGTACGATCAAGCGCGTGAGCGCGACATACACCACCGCGAGGATCAGCGCGCCCGTCAGCAGGGCGTAGAGCCGGAGCAGCTGTCCGAGCGCGCTCAGCGTCGGATCGTCTTGCCCGCGCAGCCACAACGACAAGCGCGCACCATCGGCTCTGCGAACGCTGGCGGCGGGCGCCCCGCGCGCTGCGCCCAAACGCAGCTCGGGCTCATCCGGTCGTTCGAAGCGCACACCGACCACCTCGGTGCGTCCGATCACCGCTGCGAGCGCCGCTTGCTCACGGGCGATCGACTCCCGCGGCAGCGCCGCGGCCAGCCCCTCGGCGAGGCTGCGCGCGAAGCGCCGCTGCTCGAGCTCTCGCCCTTTCTGCGCCGCCTGCACGATCACGATCGAAAGACCGCTGAACGCGAGCGCGAACGCGGCGGTGAGCGCAAACAGCGCCTGCGCGCGCAGGCCGATTCCGTAGTGACGCGCTCTCGACGCGAGCTGGAGCTCCCCGCCGGCGGCGCGCGTCGAAGGCGGCGAATTCGGCACGTCGCGAGCGTACCGGGCTCCTCGGCGCGCGGACAAGAGCTGGGCCTGCGCCGCGTGCGTTCCGACGCGGGCGGTACGCCTGCTGCTAGGCGCGTCTCGAGCCGGGCGCGAACGGGCGGGCCGGCGGCGCATGCGGCGCATACCGTGCGCGCTGTAGACCGGGACGAAATCTTGTCCGCAGTAGGCCGGAGCCCGATCGGGCCGGGCAGGCCGCTCGCTCGACGGCGACGCGGCCAGCGGTGCAAGATGATGAGTGATGCGACGAGTGAAGATCGTCTGTACCCTGGGGCCGGCTTCGAACACGGCCGAGCGGATCCGCGCGCTGGTCGAGGCCGGGATGGATTGCGCGCGGCTCAACTTCAGCCACGGCGAGCACAAGGACCATGCTTTCGTCGCCAAGACCCTGCGCGAGGTGGCGGCGCGCGCCGGTCGTCCGCTCGCGATCTTGGCTGACCTGTCCGGTCCCAAGATGCGCATCGGGCGCTTTCCCAAGGGGCCCATCGAGCTCGTGCCGGGCAAGCCGTTCGTCTTGACCCCGCGCGACGTGCCGGGTGACGAGCACATCGTCTCGGTGACGTACAAGCCGCTGCCGCGCGACGTGCGGCAGGGCGAGGCGATCCTGCTCGACGACGGTCTGCTGCAGCTGCGGGTCGAGAAGGTGGTCGGCGACGAGGTGCACACTGTCGTCGAGGTAGGCGGCCCGCTCTCGAACAACAAGGGCCTCAACATGCCCGGCTCGTTATTGAGCGCCCCGGCGTTGACCGAGAAGGACAAGGTCGACGCGGCGTTCGCGGTCAACGAGCTGCACGTCGAT
>CAZYWR010001003.1:0-3395 GCA_964651185.1 uncultured Polyangiales bacterium | reverse complement strand
GAGTAGCTCGGCCTCGGCGCGATCGTCTTCGCCCGCCGCCTCGAGCAACTCGCTCTCGCCTGACGGAGCCGCGACGGCGATCAAGAAGATGCGATCGCGCTCGGGATCGAGCCCGGTGGTCTCGAGATCGAAGGCGAGCCGCGCGAGCTCATCGAACTCGAGCCCGCGAAAATAGGTACGGCCCGAGGCGATCAGGTACTGCTCTTCGGGCGGCAGCGCGAGCACGCGTCGGGCGCCGAGCTGCCGCACGTGCTCGAACGGCCTGCCGAACCGGCGCGCCGCGCCGCGCAGCAAAGCCGCGTGCAGCGCGCGCCCGTCCTCGGCGCGCACCAGATATCGCAGCGGCCCGGGGCCGTTCAGCTCTTCGTACGTGAACGCGTAAGGCCCAGCGCCTTCACGCCCCAAACGCGCGCCGAGATGCGCGAGCTCGTCGAGGGAGGCGAGCAAGAGCCAGGGGCGAAAGCGCACCTGTTCGCGGACCAGCTCGCGCGTGCTCGGCAAGCGCCGCCAGAGCTCGGCGTGGCCGTCGAGCTCCGCCCAAACCGAAACGATGCCGGGCGTGTCGTCCCAGCCCCAGAGCCACTCGTTTTGGCGCGCGTCCACGTGACCGACCCGATACCACTGCCTGGCTGCGCGCGCTTCGACCCAACCCTGGGACTGGCTCCGCAGGGCGCCGCACACGTGCGCGCGCGAAGGTCCTCAAGGCCTGTGAAGCGAAGAACAGAACGTCCACTTTTCGGCGTTGAGCGTGGCCAGGTGTGCGCCTTTCGGATACAACGGTCCACGTGACGCCCCCCCAACTCCCCGCGAAAAAAGACGTCGCTCGGGCGCTGCTGCTGCGCGGTAGTGTCTTCGTCCACCTCGATCCGCGCCGCCCCGGCGTGCTGGTTCCGGCGCGCCTGCGCAATCAGGCGCAGGTCGTGCTGCAGATCGGCCTCGACATGCCGGTTCCTATCCCGGATCTGCGCGTCGACGAAGAGGGCATCTTCGGTACGCTTTCTTTCAAGGGCATCCCATTCTCGTGTTTCGTCCCCTGGGGTGCGGTGTTCGCGCTGGTGGGCGAAGACACCAAGGGCATGGTTTGGTCGAAGGAAATGCCTGCGGAGATCGCCACGGCGTTGATTCGCGAGAGTCGGCGCGACGCTTCGCAGCGCGCCGATCTGGTTCATCTTTCCGACTACCGCAGCGGCCGTCGCAGCGTGCCGGGACCCAAGCGCCGGAGCGAGCGGCCGCTGAGCTGGGATCGGCCAGATTATCTGCGCGTGGTGAAGTGATCCGCTCGTGCTGGGCGTACCGGGCGCGGGCCGGGGCGCCGCAGTTGTGGCATTTCAGATCTGGCCCCGCCGCTCCGAACGTGGGAGCGGTTTTCGCAAAGATTTTGTCAGGCGCTGCCTGGCACGTGTCTCGCAGATAGGTTAGCTTGTGATAAGCGTTCCGTAACCCGCGTTCCCCCAACGCTCGCGGTACGCTTCGGGCAGCTCGGCGATCCCCCATCCGCTTGGAGCTGCCCATTTTATTTAATCCGCTCGCATAGAATCCACAGCCCGCGTGTTGAAACTCGCGGGGCGGACTTCCCGTCGCGCTCCCGGCCAGCCGCGGCAGACGAACACACCGCGGCCGGTAACGCGCGAGGCAGCCGGCGTTTGTCTCAACGCCGGCTGCCTCCCACGAACCCCCCGGTTCTGCGCGCCGCCTCACGCGTGCTCGGCGTCCCCGGGGAGCAATAGAGCACGGATGGCGCACTTCGAGCAATGCGGAAATGCAAGGTCATTTCAAATTCGAACAAGCAAGTCCCTTTGCGTTCCTCGGCATTGTGTATGCATGGCTTTATGTGACGACTGTCACGCACACGACCCGTGAGTACTCTAACTTGCGAGAACGCTCACGGGGATCCACTAAAAAATATCAGGAGAAGAAGAACCATGGCGATTGCTCCGCGCAATCCAGATGAGCTGCTACGGGACGTGCCCATCCTGGGCGAGCTTCCCGTGCAAGACATGCTGGCGCTCGCTGAGACGGCGGAGGTGCGCAAACTGATCCGCGGCGCAGCCCTGTTTCAGGAGGGCCAGCCGGCCGAGGGGCTGTTCATCGTTCGCACCGGCGAGATCAAGCTGGTGAAGAGCGGCAAAGACGGCCGCGAACAGATCCTCTACCTGGCTCGGCCGAGTCGGCCGATCACCGAGGGCGTGCGCTTCGACGGCGGCACCTATCCCGCGAGCGCGATCGCGATGCGCGCCGCGAGCGCGTTGCTGATCAGCAACGCGACCCTGCAGCGCGTGGGTGAGCAGCGTCCGCACGTGATGCGCGCGATGGTCGATCTGCGCGCGCGGCGCGTGGACCGGCTGCTCGCGCTGATCGGCGATCTCTCGCTGCGCACTGTTCCGGCGCGGCTCGCCTCCTTTCTCTGTACGTTGGTCGCACAGCGCAACGCGCGTGGGGAGGACAGCCGCACCCTGGTGCGGGACCTGACCACCGAGACCGTGGCCGGCCGGCTGGGCACCGTGCGCGAAGAGATCTCGCGCGGTCTCGCCCTGCTCGAGCGCGAAGGGGCGCTCAAGGTCAGCCCGGAGGTGATCGTCGTCCAAGACCTCGGCAGGCTCGAGACGATCGCGTACGGCTCGCGCCGCAGCCCGCCGCAGCCGCAGCAGCAACCACAGCCACAACCGCAGGCGCAGCCTGAACACACGAGATAGCTCTGGCGCCCAGGGCGATTGCGATACCATTCGTTGGTGCTCGTGCGCTGTGGGATGGATCTGCTCGTCGTGTTCGCCGTCTTGATCGCCGTCTCCGCTGCGCCGTCCACCAGCGCGTGCGCCGAAGGCGTGAGCTTCGGACCTTACGATGTCCGGAGTGTCTTTCACGTCGAGAAGAGCGAAAACGAGAACCAAGTTCACTATGCGATCCGCCTCGACCGCTTATGCCGGCCGATCGACGATAATCCGGTGTTCGGATATTGGCGCCGCCTCAAGCGCGGGGTGCGGGTGGATGAGCCTCTGGTCGGGCTGGGCCGGCGGGTCTACGGCGCTTCCGAGGATCAGCGCGTCGTGGTGCGCGCGCGGGGCGGCCAGGTGACGATGTACGTGAAGGCCGTCAAGCAAGTCACCATCGATGTCGCCGCCGAGCCGTCCGGCGACAGCTGCCAAGCCACCGCGACCACCACGATCCGCGGCGAACGCGTGCGCCTCTCGCACGCCTTCCTGCAGCTTGCGCGCTTCGGGTTCGGCGTGAGCTACATCGACGTCTTCGGCGAGCGTCTGCGGGATGGGGTGCACGTGAGCGAACGCCTGGATTGACCGCGACGCGGGCCGATCTGCGAAGATCGACGGCCATGACGACGCCCGCTGGCGCCTCACTCCAGCCGGTCCTGCGCTTTTTCGCGCTGGCGTTCGCGTTCG
>CAZYWR010001002.1:0-5211 GCA_964651185.1 uncultured Polyangiales bacterium | reverse complement strand
GATCCAAGCCGGTGGGGCGACGCGCCCGGAGGTGCACGCGGCCTTGCGCGGGCCGGATGGTCCCGAGCGCCGGGCGGTGCTGGCCGCGCTCGCGGCATTGCCCGAGCTTCCCCCCTCCCTGCGACCCGAGCTGTTCGCGCTGTACAAGGCGGCCGACTGGCCCTTGCGCGCCGCGGTCGCGGGCGCGCTGCGCGAGCAGCTCGATGATGTCCGGCTGGAGCGCGAGCCGATCGCACTGGTGCGAACGGCCGCGCGAACCCCGCGCTCCTCGCTGCCCGGCGCGCGCTGCGAGATGCCGCCACGCGGGCCGGCCGATTGACGCGCTGCGCGTCCATGGCCTACAAATCGTAAGTTCGAGTCATCGCTCGGTCGCGAGCGAGCTGGGGGTCCATGGGCTACGAAGTCGGAATCGCGTGCGGGAGCTGCGATGCCTTCGGCCCGCTCGGCGCACGTTTTTGCTCACGCTGCGGAAGCGTGTACACGTTTACGGCCGCGGTCCGCGTCGAGGGCTCGCCCTCGGACGCTCCGACCGCGCCTCGCGCGAGGGTCGTTAAGGAGGTTGGGATGGAGCAAGCACGGCATTACGTGTGCAAGGAGTGCTCGACGTCGGTGCCCTCGGGCCACAAGTTCTGCGGCCGCTGCGGGGCCGTGGTGCCGCCGCAGGTGCTCGAGCTGCGCACGGATTTCTTCGGCCCCATGCAGACGCCGGGCAAGGCTCGTCTCATCCTCATTCGTGGCGACGCGGGGAGCGACGGGTTGAGCTACCTGCTCCAGGGCACCGAGCACGTCGCGGGCCGTCGCGATGGGCAGATCGTGTTCCCAGAAGACGCCTGGCTCAGCCCGCGTCACGCCAACTTCGTGTATCGCGGCGACAAGCTGGTGGTGCGCGACGAGGGCAGCAAGAACGGCGTGTACCTGCGCATCCGCGGGCAAGCCGTGATCGAGCCGGGCGACTGCTTTTTGTGTGGCGAGCAGGTGTTCCGGCTCGATCGCACGCCCGGCGACTCGGCCGGGCCGGACCCCGACATGACCTATTTTTACTCTTCGCCGCGGCGCCCGAGCCCGTTTCGCATCAGCCAGCTCTTGCGTGGCGGGGGCGACGGGACGGTGCTCTGCGCCCGCGAGAACCAGGCCACGATCGGCCGCGAGGACTGCGATCTCAACTTCCCTGAGGACGTCTTCATGTCGGCCACGCACGCGCGCATCGCCGTTGCGCCCGACGGCAGCTTCGCTTTGATCGACAACAACTCCAAGAACGGCACGTACCTTCGCATTCGCGGCGAGCGCGAGCTGAGCCACGGCGACTACGTCTTTCTCGGCAAGCAGCTGCTGCGCGTGGAGATCACCGCCTGAGCTCGGTCGCCGGCCCCGTACCTGCCGCGTTCGAGCTCGTTCGCTATCGTCAGTGCGCCTGTTGGCCCGCGCGCACTAGCCGCTCGACGAATTCGCGGTCGCGCGCGTGAGGCGAGAGCTCGAGATAGCGCGCTAACATCGCGGCGCCCTCCGAACGATCACCGCGCATGAGCAGGGCCTCCCCCAGTGCGCGCAGCACCTCGGGCGAATCGCCGAGCGCGCGCTCCGCGTTCCGTAGCTCCGCCACGGCGCGCGTGAAGTCGCCGGCGCGCAGGAGCTTCATGCCGCTCTCGAGCGCGCGTTGGCCGCGTTCGATCTGGGCCGGGCTGGGCGTCGCCGCGCTGCCGGGCGCAGTGTCCGCCGCCCGCTCATCGCCGGGATTGACGAGCACGGCGAAGCACACCGCCGCCAGCAGCGCGGCGCCCAGCCAGAACTTGGTGCTGGAGCGCAGCTGTTCGCCCGGCATGGTCATGCGCTCCACGCTCGCGCTCGGCGAGCTCGCCGAGCCGAAGGCGCTTGAACCGAGCGGCTCGTCGGCGCGCGCTCCGAGCAGGGCCACCGCTGCGCGCACGGCCCCCGACATCTCGCGCGGGCTGTGGTGACGGTCGAGCGGCGCCTTCGCCAGCGCCTTCATGCACACCGCCTCGAGCTCGCGCGGTAGCGGCTGATCCGGACACCTCTCGCGCGGAGCGATCAACGGCGCGCTCCCGTGCAAAGCCAGCGTCTCCTCCGGATTCGCACCCCGGAAGGGCACCTCGCCGGTGAGCAGCTCATACAGCAATACGCCCACCGCATAGACGTCGACCTGCCCGTCCACCGATTGCGCGTCTCGCAGCTCTGGCGCCATGTACTCGGCGCCCGCGTGATCGCGCAGCGGCTTGCCGAAGTCGCAGATTTTGACGCACTCGCGGCCATGGGCGTCCCGCACGACCCAGACGTTTTGCGGCTTGAGGTTGCGGTGCAGCACCCCCTGCCGATGCGCCTCCGCCAGCGCGGACAGGGCCTGCACGATCAAATCGCCGAGCCGGCGGGGAGTGCGCGGCCCGCGCCGAGCAGCGCTCACGAGGTCTTCGCCGTCGAGTAGCTCGCGCACCAAGAATGGGCCTTGCTCGTCGTCGACGCCGTGCTCGAACACTTGCGCGATATGCATGTGTTGAAGCTTGGCGGCCGCTTCTACATCGCGCGCCAACCGGCGCTTGAAGCGCTCGTCCGTGCGCAAGTCCGCGCGCGCCACCTTCAGCGCGACCAGCGCGCCGTCGGCCTGGCGGCGCGCGCGATAGGTGTGCGCGAACGGACCTTCTCCGAGCGGCGCCTCGAGCGTATAGCAGCCGGCGATCACGCGTGCCGTGCTCTGCGCTGCACGCGGATCCTCGGGCAGCGCGGCGGCGCGTTCGCCCGGCTCCTGCTCGAGCCCTTCGCGGGGTGCTTCGTCCTCTCCGGAGCTCATAGTCTAACCCCCGTGGAGACTAGCGGATCTGCCCGGCGCTTGCTTGACCCGGAAGATGGGCGCCCCGTATCCTCCCGAGCAGCCGGAGCAGCCGGCGCGCGCCCATGGCGCGGGGGCTGCAAAGCGGCGTTTGGAGGCGAGGGGTGATCGTTTGTCCTCGGTGCAGCAAGGAGAACCTGGACCACTATAAGTTCTGCCTTGGCTGCGGCGCTGAGCTGCCGCGCAATGCTGCGCACCAGCCGAAGAGCTTCAGTGCGCCCACGCCGCCGTCGGGCATGCCTCACCAGAACAGCCCCGCACCTAGCGTGATCGGTCGGGGCTTTGGCGCAGGCGCTGCGGCCGAAGCGCCCACGCAGCTTGCCCCACCGCCGGAAGCGCGGCGTCTGGCCGAAGTGCACGGCCCGTCTGCACCCCCGCCGGGTCCCGATCTGCTCACCTGCCCGAAGTGCGGCTCCGCGGTGCCGAAGAACTTCAAGTTCTGCGGCTCTTGCGGTCATCCGATGGCGCAGGTGGCGCATCCGCCGAGCTCCCTTCCGCCTCCGCCGGCCGCGGCCTTGGCCGCCACCGCGCTCGCCGCGCCCGCGGCGCCTCCGCGCGGCAGCTTGGTGCTGATCCGTCCGGACGGCAGCGAGGGCGATTCGGTTCCGCTTTCGGATAGCACGTTGGTGGGCCGTCAAGCCGGCGGCGTGTTCGCGTCGGATCTCTACCTGTCGCCGCGCCACGCGACCTTTTCGTTCGAGAGCAATCAACTCGTGGTGCGCGACGAAGACTCGCTCAACGGCGTCTATGTGCGCATCGATCGCGACGTCCCTATCGAGCTGCGCGATGGCGCGATCTTTCGCATCGGCCAGGAGCTCATCCGCTTCAACGCGATCTCGGCGACGCCGGTGGGGGCGGATGGAGTCGAGATCATGGGCAGCCCGAACCCCGGCTACGTCGGCCGCTTGAGCCTGGTGATCGGTCGCACCACGACCGGCAACTCCTTCCCGATCCCGCCCCAAGGTCTGCACCTGGGGCGAGAGCGGGGCGACCTGATCTTTCCGGAGGACGGATACGTCTCAGGTCTGCACGCGCGCGTGCATGGCGACCACGGTCGCGTGTTCCTCACGGATGTGGGTAGCTCGAACGGCACGTTCGTGCGCGTCGGTGGACGCCAGGTCGTGCGCAGCGGCGACCTCATTTTGATGGGCCAGCAGCTGTTTCGAGCTGAGTATTGAGCGAGCGCTGTGCGCGAGACATCGGCCGCGTTTGCGCGCGCGAGGAGATGTGGATGCGCACGGGTCGTGCGCACGAACGAGATTAGATTGCGCCCGGCACGTCGTCGTCGGGAATCTCGTTGACCGACGGAAGCTTCCGAATGTCGGGCAACCCGATTTTCACACAGCGCTGGACGATCCAGGACAGTGAGCGGTCCAGTCGCGCGGCCTCCTTTTGGATGTCCTGCAGCATGGACTCTGGGAAGTAGAGGCTCTGTTTCCGTTTATCGGTGCCTGACATGCTCACCGTTACCTCCGATCGACGAATGCGGTCTTTCCCCGCGTTGTAGGCGCAAATGTGTTGGGACAGGTCCGGCGTCCGCAGGAGCCCTTGCGCGGTCTCCAATGCCACACTCAGAAGCAGACCGAATGTGTTCCCCAGCAAACGGACGACGCTTATCGATGGTACACCAGCGAACGGCGCAAGTGTCAATCGAAGTCGGGAGAGGCTCTTTATGTCCGCACACCATAGGTGGTCGCGCAAGCTGTATCGCGCCGCCCCTGCTTCGCCGGAGCACGGGGAAAAGCTCCGCAGAAACCGCTGCCTCCCCGCCCCGGCGCACCCCTCGCAGGAGTGCGCGGAGGCGCGGGAAAAAGGCTCGATCCGCGCGCCCCGAGCGCGGCGCAGGGACAAGCTCGGCCTGTTTTTCGCGGCGCTCCTCGTGGCCTTGGTTGGTTCGGCGGCGCTGGCGTTCGGGGCTCCGGCAGCGGCCAGCCCGTATCGCAATCTGAGCACGTTTGCGCGCGCGCTCGCGCACATCGAGCTCTCGTACGTGAGCCAAGTCGACCAAGATAAGCTCATTTATGGCGCGATTCGCGGCATGGTGCGCACGCTCGATCCGCACAGCGATTATCTCGACCCGGAGGAGTTTCGGGTGCTGGCGAGCGATACGCGCGGCCGCTTCGGCGGCGTGGGCGTGGAGATCGACGTACGCGACGGTTGGCTCACCATCAGCGCGGTGTTCCCCAACGGCCCCGCGCAGCGCGCGGGTCTGCGCGTAGGAGACCGCTTCGTGAGCATCGACGGCGTGCGCGCGCGCGACCTGCCGATCGAAGAGGCCGTCCGGCGTATGCGCGGCGAGCCCGGCACCGAGGTGCGTGTCGCGCTTCGGCGCAGCGACGACGAGCCGGCGATCGAGGCTATCCTGCGGCGCG
>CAZYWR010001001.1:0-2297 GCA_964651185.1 uncultured Polyangiales bacterium | reverse complement strand
CATCTCGCTCTACCCCGCGCAAGAAGAGGCGATCCTCGAGATCATGGAGGGTCGCCACGTGGTGCTCAACACCCCGACCGGCTCGGGCAAGTCGCTGGTCGCGACCGCCGTGCATTTTCGCGCGCTCTGCATGGGCCTGCGCTCGGTTTACACCTCGCCGATCAAGGCCCTGGTGAGCGAGAAGTTTTTCGAGTGCTGCGAGCTATTCGGCGCGCAGAACGTGGGCATGTCGACGGGCGACACCAGCATCAACCGCGAGGCGCCCATCTTGTGCTGCACGGCGGAGATCCTGGCCAACATGGCGCTGCGCGACGGCGACAAAGCCGACGTCGACTACGTGGTGATGGACGAGTTCCACTACTACGCCGACCCCGAGCGCGGCATGGCCTGGCAGATTCCGCTGCTCTTGCTGAGCGAAGTACGCTTTCTGCTGATGAGCGCGACCTTGGGCGACATGCGCGCGATCATCGAGGGCATCGAGCAGGTGACGCGCCGCCAGGTCGCGCTCGTGCGCTCGGCGAGCCGGCCCGTGCCGCTGCACTACGAGTACCGCGAGACGCCGCTGCACGAGACGCTCGATGATCTGATCGCGAAGAAGAAGGCGCCGGTGTACGTCGTGAACTTCACACAGCGCGAATGCGCGGAGCTCGCGCAGGCGCTCACGAGCACGAACTTCAGCTCGCGCGAAGAAAAAGAGGCGATCGCCGCGTCGATCGGCGACTTTCGCTTCGATTCACCGTACGGCAAAGACGTCAAACGCTACGTGCGCCACGGCATCGGCCTGCACCACGCGGGGCTCCTGCCGCGCTATCGCCGGCTGGTGGAGCGACTCGCGCAGGAGGGCCGGCTCAAGCTCATCTGCGGTACGGATACCTTGGGCGTGGGCATCAACGTGCCGATCCGCACCGTCGTGTTCACCAAGCTGTGCAAGTTCGACGGCGAAAAGACCGGCATCCTGAGCGTGCGCGACTTCAAACAGATCGCCGGGCGCGCGGGCCGCAAAGGTTACGACGACGAGGGCACCGTCGTCGCGCAGGCCCCCGAGCACGTGATCGAGAACAAGCGTCTCAAGGCCAAGGCCGAGGGCTCGAACAAAAAAGTCGTGCTGCGCAAGCCCCCTGAGAAGGGCTTCGTGCACTGGGACGAGGGCACGTTTCGGCGGCTCATCGACAGCCCACCCGAGCCGCTCGAGAGCCGCTTCCAAGTGACGCACGGGATGATCCTGAACCTATTGCAGGACTCGCCCAGCGGGCGGCTCGGCGGCTACCACCATCTGGTGCGCCTGATCGAGCGCGCGCACGAGCGGCCGGCCACGAAGAAGCGCCTGCGCCGGCAGGCTCGCCAGCTCTTTCGCGCGTTGCTGGGCGCGCAAGTCGTTCAGGTGGTGCGGCGCCCGGACGGGCGCGGCCGCTTCGTGCGCGTGCACCTCGACCTCCAACGCGACTTTTCGCTGCACCAGACGCTCTCACTCTACGTGATCGAGACGCTCGAGAAGCTCGATCGCATGTCGCCGAGCTACGCGCTCGATCTGGTCAGCCTCGTGGAGTCGATCTTGGAGTCGCCCCAAGTCGTGCTGCAGGCCCAGCTCAAGGCCGCGCAGACCGAGCTCATCAATCGATTGAAGGCTGAGGGAGTCGAGTACGAAGATCGCATGAAAGAGCTCGAGCGCGTGACGTATCCGAAGCCGAACGCCGACTTCATCTACGACACCTTCAACGCGTTCGCGGGGCGCCACCCCTGGGTGGGCGAGAACATCCGGCCCAAGAGCATCGTGCGCGATCTGTACGAGCGCTACCTGTCGTTCGCCGAGTACATCCGCGAGTACGGGCTCGCGCGCTCGGAAGGCGTGCTCTTACGCTACTTGAGCGACGCCTACAAGACGCTCGTGCAGACGGTGCCAGAGCCCGCCAAGAGCGACGACGTCATCGACGTGATCGCGTATCTGCGTGCGATGCTCGAGCGCATCGACTCGAGCCTGGTCACGGAGTGGGAGGAGCTCGTGGCGCCGCGCGCCGACGTGCCCACCGCGCTACCGAGCGAGCGCGTCAAGGACATCACCCGCGATCCGAAGGCGTTCGCGGCGCGCGTTCGCCATGAGCTGCACGCACTGGTGCGCGCGCTCGCGGCGCGTGACTACGAAGAGGCGAGCGCCAGCGTGCATCCGGAGAGTCCCTTCGGCACCGCGCAGATCGCCGCGGCGATGGAGCGTTACTTCGAGGAGTATCCGGCGCTGGTGATCGATCAGCGTGCGCGCACCACGGATCGCACCTTGCTCGAGCAGCAGGAGCCGCACCTCT
>CAZYWR010001000.1:0-2922 GCA_964651185.1 uncultured Polyangiales bacterium | reverse complement strand
CGCCGTGCCGGCGGCCGAGCAGGCGCTCGCGCGCGCGGGCCTCGACAAGAGAGACATCGAGCTCATCGTGTTCTGCACGCTCTCGCCCGATGCGGTGTTTCCGGGCTCGGGCGTGTTTTTGCAGCGCAAGCTCGGCCTGTGCGACATGGGGCGCTTCATCCCGGCGCTCGACGTGCGCAATCAGTGTTCGGGTTTCTTGTACGGCCTCAGCACCGCGACCGCGATGGTGCGCTCCGGGGCGTACAAGCACGTGCTGCTGGTGGGCGCCGAGACGCACTCGGCGGCGCTCGATCTGAGCACGCGCGGTCGCCAAGTGGCTTCGCTGTTCGGCGATGGAGCCGGCGCCGTGATCGTGAGCGCGACGGATGAAGACCGCGGCGTGCGCACCGTGCACCTCGGCTCGGACGGGCGCTTCGCGGAGATCTTGTGCCAGCGCGTGTGGGACATCTCAAAGCGCCCGTTCATCCCGCAAGACGAGCGCGGGGTCGGGCAGGTGTCGCCCGAGATGATGTGGGCGCATATGGACGGCAAACAAGTCTTTCGCCACGCCGTCGAGCGCATGATCGGCTCGTTGATGCAGGTGATGCAGTCCCAGCAGGTCACGCTCAAGGACATCGACCTGTTCATGTTTCACCAGGCGAACCTGCGCATCAATCAGTTCATCCAGCAGCAAATCGGCGCGCCCGAGGAGAAGTTCGTCAACAACATCCAGCGCTATGGCAACACCACGGCGGCGACTTTGCCGAGCTTGCTGCACGAGGCCGAAGTCGCCGGCAAACTGCGGCGGGGGATGAAGGTCGCGCTCGTGGCGTTCGGCAGCGGCTTCACCTGGGGTGCAGCGATCATCGACTGGTGACGCGCCTGCGGTCAGGCGCTGACCGCTGCGATCGTGAGCTCGCTCGCTTGCGGGACGCCGCGCAGCGCGTCGAGGACCATGTTGTGCGCGAGCACGCGCGCGTGGAGAGCCTCGAGCGCATCGCGGGCGGCCGGCGAGACTAACATCGTGCGCAGAAGGAGCGAGGCATAGCAGTGGTGTGCCTCGGGCGGCGCGACGAAGCCGCCCAACCCGTCGAACTCGTGGCGCGGATCGAACACGCCTTCCACCACGAACTCCACGCGCTCGAGCGCGACGCGTTGATGGGCTGCGAGCATCGGGTAATCGGAGCCCGCGCAAGCGGCGGCGGCGACGAATATCTGCTCCCAAGGAAACAGCACGTCGGGCGGGTTTTCGCGCAACGAGGTGGGGCGCTCGAGGGTGGTGCCCGCGTACGGGTCGCGGGCCTGGCGGTCCCAGCTGTAGCGGGCGCGATAGGTCCCGCGGACGCGGTCCCCATGGAGGCGGAAGGCTTCGACGATCTCGTCGACGGTCTGCACTTGTCGGCCGAACACGTTGGGCATGGCAATCTCCTCGAAGGTCAGAGTGGGTGGGGACGGCTCCGCGCCCTTGCCCTCGAGGCGTGACTTCCGGCGTCACGGCGTGACTTCGCGTCTACTGCAGCACGAGCGCGCGCGGGTCTTGTGCGTTGGCGCGCGCCGGCTGAAAGCCGCTCTGGACCGCAAGCTCCGCGATCGCCTGCGCGCGTTCGCGGTAGAGGCCGCGCTGGGCAGCCCAGCGTACGCGGTCGCGCAGATCATCGAGGGTGTTGTGGGCCAGATCGCGCGCCACCAGACGCTTGAGCCACTCCGGGAGGGTGCCGCCCGGATCGACGTCGATTTGGTACTCGACGAGGCAGGACTCGCGGCCCGATGCGCGAAAGCGATAGTGCGCACGGAAGCGCGGCATGCGCACGACTTCCGCCGAGGCGGGCCCCTCGGCGCCGGCGCGCGCCTCGATCTGCAGGGTCAGCTCGCCCGGCGCGCCGTAGACGGTGCGCACCTGGACCACGACGTCGCGATCGCGGACCGGCCAGGGCGCGTCCATACGTGCATAGACGAGCACCATGTCCGCCGCGCTCCCCAAGCGCCGCATCTCGGTGCAATGCGACGTCCACTCGCAAGCGCGCGCGACGTCCTCGAGCACGGCGACGGCCAGCCACATGCTCGTCGGCAAGCTCGTGCGCGCGCGAAACGCAGACAGGGGCTGGCCGGGGCGCTCGCTCTCCCAACTCGTGATCTGGTCGTCCACGCGGATCGGACGCCACGCGTCGTGGTCGGCTTGCGCGTGCGCCGTCGTGGCCAGCAAGATCAGCGCGCTGGCGCAGCGCAGCGCAAGCCACAAGCCGAAATACCAGGAAGGGGAACCACGCCTCGCCTGTGCGGACATCGTCCATCATCGTCCGCGGTCCGTGTGCAACACAGGTTACGAAACGGCGGAGGTGGCGCAAAAACTCAGAACGCCATCTCGAGCAGCGGCGCGCAGTGTTGCGGGCTCGGCGTGAGGTAGAGCTGCAAGCGGCGCCCGCGCTCGAGGCCCCATTGGCCGCCCACGCTGCTGGCGCGGCAAGGCGGAACGAGCTCCAGCGACCGCTCTGCGTGCGCCCCTTCGAAGTCCGCCAATTCGCTCGCCACTTGCGCTGGGAGACGCAGCTTCTCCTGAAGCAGGGAGAGCGGAGGTGCGGCGCCTGCGGCGGGCCAGGCCTGACACATGAGACAGACGAGCTCGAACAGCGGCCGTACCATGGCTGCCTCCTCGCGCCGCGCAATGCTGCGCGCGTGCGATCCGTCTTTGTCGTCGTGGCACGCAGGGAGCTCGTTACGGCGCGCCTGCGCTGCTCGGTCGCCGCTGCGATCGGGAATGAAAGCGCGTGCGGACGACATCAATTCCGGCGAGAACAGGTGGGATGATCTGTGCCGGCGCCACGGATGGTTCACTTTTACGTACCGCGACCTCGAAGCGGACGAACGTCGTGTCTGCGTGGGTGGCCGGACTCTTGGCGCTCGCGGCTCTCGCACCGGGGCGCGTCGCGGCGCACGGAGCGCCTC
>CAZYWR010000999.1:0-4754 GCA_964651185.1 uncultured Polyangiales bacterium | reverse complement strand
GATCCGACGCTGGAAGTGAACGTGGCGTTTCGCGAGTGCACGGTCGCGACGTTCCGTTGGAACCTGCAGCGCGCGCTGGAGCGGGCCGAACACGCGCAGCGCGTCGGGATCGAGAGCTGCCCGGAGCAGCCGTGGCTGCTGCTCAACGTGCGCACCAATCTCTCGAACATCTGGGCCAACATGAGCGAGCACGCGCGGCTCGCTGCGGCCGTGAGCGCCTGGCTGGCCGAGGCGCGCGATCGCCATGATCAGTTTGCGCTGTCGCTGCTGGAGGGGCTCGGCTTCGGCACCGTGCGCCACCTGATGGCCGATGATCCGGAGGGCCGAACGGCGTTGACAGCAGCGCTCTTGCCCTGGCCGCGCGAGCCGTTCTCGTTCGCGCACTACGGCGAGCTGATCGGCGTCACCTACGCCGAGCTCTATCGCGGGGGCGACGGCGCCCGGCGCTGGCATGAGCGGGAGCTGCCGCGGCTCTCGCGCGGTGTGGTGCTCCGGCGCGGGCTCGGCAAGGCGACCTTCCTGACTTTCCGCGCGCGCGGTCTGCTCGCGGCGCTGCGCGATGCGGGCCCGCCCGAGAGCGCGGAGCTCGTGCGCGGCACGCGCGCGCTCATCCGCGAGCTGAGAGCGGTGAACTCCAAGATGGCGGCCACCAACGCGCTCGCGCTTGAAGCGCAGCTCGAGGCGCGCGCCGGCGCCCTGGAGCCAGCGCTCGCCAAGGTGCGCGAGGTCTACGCCCAGAGCGTGGCGCAGGGCAACTTCTTCCTGGTGCATTCACTCGGATACTTCGAGGGCCAGCTCGTAGGGGGCGAGCAGGGGCGCGCCATGCGCGATGCCGCGCTCGCGCGCTTCGCCGAGCAAGGTTGGAAGAACCCAAGGCGCGCGCCCGCGATTCTATGTCCCGGCGTCGATCTGCTGAAATCGGGCGACGAACGGTAGATAGCGCCGTTCACCAAGGCGGCACCCCTGTCGATGAGGAAGGCGAGCCACCTTACTGCGGTGGCCGCGCGCGAAGGTCGTCCGATCGGCCTGGCCCGAGGTGGTGCGCGATCAGGGTGAGCCTGCCGCGGCGGGCTTGATGTCGCTCCGTTCGCCTGCGCGCGCGGGCGCACCGCCCTTCGCGAGACGTGCTTCCACCGCGGCGAGCTGCCCCTGACGCGCGTCGTCGAGCGCCTCCCCGAGCAGCCGCGCCGCCTCCTGCGGCGCATGAAACCCCATGCTGTTCTCGGCCGCGATGTAGTCGAGGCGCCACTGTGCCCGGCGCTGCAGGTCCCGCGCAGGGGCGAGCTCTTCGGGGGTGACCCCCTGCGCTTGAGCGGCGACGATGGCGTCGATCAGCGCGACGATGGCGACCCCGCCCCGCTGCAGCAGGTCGTAGTTGCGCTGCTGGATGACGTCGACGCGTGCCTTCAGCTCGTCTTCCTCGACGCGGTGACAGGTCTGGCAGGCTCGATTGACGTTGAGCAACGGACTCCGTACCCAGTGGTCGCTCACCTTCGACGCCCCGACACGCGCGTAAGGCATGTGGCAGTCGGCGCAGGCGACGCCGCTCCGTGCGTGGACGCCCTGACTCCAGAGCTCGAATTCGGGGTGTTGCGCCTTGAGCACGTGGGCGCCCGTCTCCTTGTGCGCGTAGTCGTAGAAGGCCTCTCCATCGGCGAACTTCGCCTCGTCCCAGAAGCGCTCTTCGTCATCCGCGCGCAACCCCTTGCCCCAAGGGAACGTGAGCGGCATCTTCGACGAGCAGTAGTACTCGACGTGGCACTGTCCGCAGACGAACGAGCGCATCTCCACGCGCAGTGCATCACGATTGGGGTCGTACGGCCGGTCGCGCTTCCCTTCCCGCCAGAGCTGGATCGAAGAGAAGGCGGGCGCGGCGGCGGCGGAGGCCGCGAACGCTTGGATACCCCGCAGAAAGCCGGGGCGCGTCACGCGCAGCGCCATCGATTCGGGATCGTGACAATCCACGCAGCTCACCGGATGCGCGTGGCCTGAGTCGTGCACCTGCTTGCTGAGCTCCTGGTAGCTCATACGGTACGTCTGTTCGAATCCGGCCATCGCGTCGCCATGGCCGAGCTCCCGGTAGACCGGCATGATCGACGCATGGCAATGCAGGCATGAGCCGGACTGAGGCTTACTTAAACGCTGCGTCGCCTCCTGGTCCGTCAGCATGTAGGCGTGACCGCGCCGATCCCGGTAGTCGAGCGAAAAGGCGTAACCGAGAAACATGCGCTTGAGCCACGGATCGCGCTCGATCTTCTCCTCCGGGAGCGCCTCGCTCCCGCCGTGGCCACCGAAGCGCGTCTTCGTCGGCAGGGAGGTCCGCAAGTAGGTGTCGTACTCGGCCGGCCAGTTCTTGCCCCACTTGGCGGGATCGGTGTCGTTCTCGGTCACCTCCACGAGCCGAACGTAGGGGTGGCGCTGCTCTTGTTTGCGCTCGAAGATGTTCATCAACAGGGCGGTCACCGCGGCCGCAGCCGCAGCCACGAGCAGGGTCAGAGCCACGTAGCTGCCCCGGCTTTGAAACCAGCGTTTCTCGGTATGTTCGGCCATATTCAGTTCCGCCTCGAGCCTGGCGCTCGCGGCCCCTTCGTGTCGACTTCGAGCGCTTCGATGGGACCGCCGAGGCCCGCGGGCTCGCCGTGGCCTACGGTCGCGTGGCAGCGCACGCAGGACAGCGCGTCGCGTGCGCCGTGCAGTCCAGGCGCGAGCTCGCTGACCAGGGCCGCGTGGCAGCGCTCGCAGTTCTCTTGCAGTATCTCGCGGCCCCGCGCTTGCACGACGATCGGCTCACGGAACTTCTGCGTGGTGAACTTCTCGCCGTGGCGAAAGCCGTTCTCGGCCTTGGCCAGGTACTTGGGCACGAACGCATGAGGCAGGTGGCAGTCGATGCACACCGCCACCGTGTGGTGGCTCGACTTCTGCCAGGCGTCGTACTCTGGGCGCATGATGTGGCAGTTGACGCACGCTTTGGGATCGGTACTGAAATAGGATAGTCCCTCTGCGTAGCGGAACGTGTAGGCGCCGATCCCCGCCGCGAGACCGAGCGCGATCGAGAGCCCCATCGCCCATGTGCCTGCCCTCCGTGCCATCGGCAAAACGGAGGTTGGCACGATCTAACTCAGGTTCGCAACTAGACGCGCTCGCGTCGAGCGCGAACACGGCTGCGCTTCCGGCGATGGTTCAGCGCCGTTTGGGCCAGCGCGTGCGTCGCGGCGCGCGCCGGTGCTGCTCCAGGCGCCGCCCGTGGGCCTGGATCAGATCGCTGCGCGTGATGATGCCCAACACCCGGCTCGGGTCCGCGCGTGCGACCACGGGCAGCCGTCCAATGCGCGCGTGCGCCATGCGATCCGCGGCGTCCCGCAGGGAGCCGTCGTCGTAGACGACCACCGGCTTGCGCGTAAGGAGCTGTTCGAGTCTTTGCGTCGGGTCGCTCGCGGCCGTCAGATCGCGGCGCGTGAGCACGCCCGCCAGCCGTCCTGCCTCGTCGAGCACCGGAAAACCTTGATGGCTCGTGCCGGGCGCACCCGACCCGAGCCAGACGCGCGTCGCCTCGACCGTCTGCGCGGCTGGGAGCGTCACCACCTGACGGGCGGCCCAGTCGCGCACGCGAAGCTGATCGAGGTAGTCTGCGGTGTACTCGCCCAGCGCGCGCACGCCGCGGCGCACGATCTTCTCGGTCATGATCGAGTTGCGCATGAGCAGACAGGAGACCAGGAACGCAGCACTTCCTCCGCCGAGCAGCGGAAGGAGTCCGATGGGCTGACGGGTGGTCTCGAACGCGAACACCACCGAAGCCAGCAGCGCGCGCGAGGCGCCCGCGAACATGGCCGCCATCCCGACCAGCGCCGCGATGCGCGGATCGATGCCGAGCGCGGGCGCCGACGACGCCAGCAGGCCTCCCAGCACGGCTCCGAGTCCGCCGCCGAGCGTGAAGAGGGGCGCCAACGTGCCGCCCGAAGTGCCGCTGCCGAGCGAGACCGCCCACGACACGAACTTCAGCACACAAAAGCCGAGCAGCGCCGGGC
The DNA here is from genome assembly GCA_964651185.1 of uncultured Polyangiales bacterium. Lineage (GTDB taxonomy): Bacteria > Myxococcota_A > Polyangia > Polyangiales > DASUME01 > DASUME01. The sequence continues at coordinate 729 of CAZYWR010000999.1, read as the reverse complement.
CCGCCGTGCTGCCCGCGAGAATGCGCTCGATGTTGTCGTATCCAACGCCCATCGTGCGCGGCGCGAAGTATCCCACCACGCCCACCGCGAGCCCGCCGATGGCAGGCCACCACATCCAGTGCAAAGGAAGCCGCTCGAAGCTGTCCTCCACCGTGTACACCGCGCGCGTCACCGCGACCGATGCCAGGCCCATCAGCGCGCCGATCAGCGTGTAGAGCGCCAAGGCCGCCCCGCCCGGTTGCACGAGATCCGGCATGGCGAACGCGGGCGCGGCGCCGACGGCGGCCATGCGTACGGCCGTGGCGGCCGCCGCGGCGAGCGCCACCGGGATGAGCGAACGCGGCCGGTACTCGAACAGGAGCAGCTCGACGGCGAGCAAGACGGCCGACACCGGGCTGCCGAACGTGGCGGCCATTCCCGCCGCCGCGCCCGCCGCAAGCAACGTCTTACGCTCCATGCTGCTGGTGTTGATGATCTGTCCGACCAGCGAGCCCAGCGCTCCTCCGGTCGCGATGATCGGTCCCTCCGCGCCGAACGGTCCCCCGGTACCGATCGCGATGGCAGACGAGAGCGGCTTCAGAAACGTGATCCGTGGCGGGATGCGGCTCTCGTTCGTGAGCACCTGCTCCATCGCCTCGGGGATGCCGTGGCCGCGAATGGCCTTGGAGCCGTAGCGCGCCATCAAGCCGACGATCAGACCGCCGGCGATCGGCACGAGCACGACCCCCA
>CAZYWR010000998.1:0-9018 GCA_964651185.1 uncultured Polyangiales bacterium | reverse complement strand
CGGCTCTCTCGCTCCTCCTTTATACGAGCGCGCAGAGCGGGGTGGCGCTCGCCCTGGCGGGGGCGCTGTTCGCGATGATTACTGACATGCCGCACGTCATGCAGACGACGCTGCGCATCGGGCTCGACGCGCGGGAGCGCGCGCTGCACGGCCGCCGCTACCTCATCAGCTTCGCGGCGATCGCGCTCGCCACGGGCGTGCTGTTCGCGACGGGGCATCGGCCGCTCGTCGCGATGGTCTGGATCGTCTGGCAGTTCTTTCACGTCATCAAGCAGCACTACGGGATCACTCGCATCTACGCGGCCAAAGCCGGCTACCGAGGCCCGCTGCGCTTGTTCGGCGCGGTGCTCCTACTCGGGTGTGGCAGTCCGTTCGCCTACCGCGTGGGGCAAGGAATGCGCTTCAACGAGTATGTTCTATTCGGGCGGCGCATGCCTTTCTCCGGGCTCGGGTTGCCTGTCTTGCCCGTACCACGGCTCGCGGTCGTCGCGGCGTATGCGGCGTTCGTCGTGGCAGGGGCGCTGTTCGCGCGCGAGCAGCTGCGACGGCGGGCGAGGGCCGAGCAGGGGTTGCCCGGGATCGCCTATGCGACGCTCCTGCTCGCGCTCGTTTCGTACAACCTTTCGTACCTGTTCGTCGCGGATCTCTACGCGTTGATCATGATCGCCGCCGCCGTGCACAGCCTGCAGTACCATGCGATTTCCTGGCGGCGGAACCACGAGCGCTTTGCACGCACCGAGGCGGACGGCGCGAGTTTCTTGGCCGTGCTGTCGCGCAGAGAGAATGTGCTCAAGTACGCGCTGGTCGTGGTTGTCATCGGAGCCACGGTGGCGAGCACGGAGACGTTGTGGTTGGGCTTCATCCCCTTCGTGTTCGTGCTGCATCACTTCTACATGGACGGCTACGTCTGGCGTTCGGCGCTCAACCCGACGCTCGCGGCAGATTTGGGGATCGCACCGCGGGCGCGGACCGCGGCGTACGGTGTCCCATGACCGTCACCGCCGTACCGGTTCGTTCCGCTCGCGATCGCAGGGACTTCGTCGCGCTTCCGCAGCGCGTCTACGGACGAGATGCGCGCTGGATCGCGCCGCCGGCGGCGAGCGTGCGTCACGCGATGGACCCTGGGCGCAATCCGTTTCATCGCGAAGCCGCCATCGAACACTTCATCGCCCGCGATGCGCGAGGCACGTGTGTGGGTCGGATCGCGGCCATCATCCATCCTGCGCACATCCGTCGCCACGGCACGAAGGCCTTCTTCGGCTGCTTCGAGCTGATCGACGACGTGACGGTAGCGCGGAGTCTGTTGGCCAAGGTGGAGGCGTGGGCGGAGGAGCGCGGCATCCGCATCGTGCAGGGGCCGTGTAGCTACGCAATGACACAAGAAGCGGGGCTTTTGCTCGATGGATACGAGCAGCCGCCAGCGCTGCTCCAGCCGTACAACCCGGCTTACTATGGACGGCTCTTGCGGGAAGCGGGTTACGAGGTCGCGTTTCACATGTCGACGTTTCAGGTCGCGCGCGGGTCCGCCGCGGTCACGGAAGCGATCCGGCGTGGTGGTGTCGCCACCGCGCAGCTCGGCCTCACGGCCAGGCCGATCGACATGACGCGTTTCGACGAGGAGCTCGAGCGGATCCGCGTCTGCTACAACTTAGCCTTCGCAGCGCATCCGGAGACGGCTGCGATCAGCCGCGAGGTGTTCGCCGAACAAGCCGGCGAAATGAAGGCCATCGTCGATCCGCGCCTCGTGCGCGTGGTGGAGCGGGAGGGTGTTCCCGTGGCGTTTTCGGTGGCCGTACCCAACGTATTCGAGATCTTGGCGCCCACCCAGGGGCGGTTATCGCTCGGCCTTATCTTGCGCTGGCGGCAGCTCATGAAGCGGGTCCGCTCGATGGTAGTCATCATGATCGGAGGCGATCCGGAGGTCAGCGAACTGCGTGCCGGGTCTGCAGTCGGGATGGGCAGCTGCCTGGCCGCCCAGGTGGGCCACGCGCTCGACGCCGGACCTTACCACACAGTCCACACCACGTGGATCCACGAGGACAACTGGCGCGCCCAGGCATTGATGCGCGCCATCGGTGCGAAGCGCACCCGGCGCTACGGGATCTTCGAAAGGAGCGCCGCATGAGCGGGCGCGATCTCGTCACCGGAGCGACCGGATGCCTGGGATCGAACGTCGTCCAGCGACTCGTTCGTGAGGGCCGCGAGGTGGTCGTGCTCGTCCAGCACGGAGAGCCGCTCGGACGCCTACACGGGTTGCGGCGCGAGATTGTCGTGCGACACGGCGACGTGCGCGAGCCCAGCGACGTGTTATCGGCGATGGCCGGGATTACGCGCGTCTACAACTTCGCGGGCGTCGCGGTGCCATCGAATCAGGTCGAGCGGCAGATGTGGGAGGTCAACGTGTGCGGCGTGCACAACGTGCTCAGCGCGGCGGCGCGCGTCGGGGTCGAGCGCGTCGTCCACGTCTCTTCGACGGCGGCCATCGGCTATCCGCCGAACGGCGTCGTCGCTTCGGAGCGCTTTCTTCCCGCAGATTCCGTCACGGAGAATGCTTACTCACGAACCAAGTGGCGCGGGGAACAGATCGCGCTCAGCTTCAACGGCGCCGGCACCGAGGTGGTCGTCGTGAATCCATCCGCCGTGATTGCGCCTGGCGGCGACAAGCGTTTCGGCTGGAGCGGCGTGATCGACGTCGCGCTCAGGGGACTACTCTGGATCATGCCCGGCGGCGCATCCTCCTTCTGCAGCGCTGCCGATCTCGTCGACGGCGTGCTGCGCGCGATGCGGGCAGGAAGACCCGGCGAACGTTACATCCTGAGCTCCGAGAACCTGAGCTATCGACAGCTCGGCGCCCTGGTGGCGGCTGCCGTGGGCGTGGCGCCGCCGCGCATGACTGCGCCGCGCTGGATCTTGCGCATGCTCGGCGCGCTCAATGCCCGGCTGCTGCGGCCGGGGCAGGTCTCCGTGCTGGTGCCGGAGAACGTCGAGCTGATGACGCGCACGCTCTTCTACGATCAGTCCAAAGCGGTTCGGGAGCTGGGCATGAGCCAGACGCCCGTGGCGACGGCCCTCGGTTTGGTGAACGAATGGATCCGCTCCGAGGTGTCTCATGCTCGCGCCTGATCTCGCCCGCGTCGAAGTCTTCGCGGACGCGCCGGCAGATTCCCGCGGCGAAGCCAGCGCAAACGACGAGTTCGCGCAGACGTTGGGCATCACGCCGGCGGCGCTCCATGAGCTCGTGCAGGACCTCGCGCGCACGCGCGGCGCGCTCTACTGGACGGATCTGACGCTCTCTTGCGGGGTGGCCTATTCCGCCTTCTGGTTCGCCAACCAGCCGCTTTCGAGCCTCGCGCGTCTGCTCGCGCTCGCGCTGAGCGCCTGTGCCGTCTACCGCGCCACGCTTTTCATGCACGAGCTGGCTCACGCCGCGGGGCGGAAGCTGCGTGGCTTTCGGGTCGCTTGGAACTTGGTCTGCGGGATCCCGCTCTTGGTCCCGTCGTTCTTGTACGAGATCCACGCCATGCATCACGATCGCCGCTTCTACGCGTCGGCGGCGGACGGTGAGTACCGGCCTTTTGCGTCCGCGCCCCGGGCGGAGGCCTTCGCCTCGGTCGCGGCGGCGCTGCTGGCCGTGCCGGCGCTCGTGGCGCGCTTCGCCGTGCTGGCGCCGCTCGGCTGGGCTGTGCCGGCGGTGCGCCGGGTCGTTTTCGCCAAAGCGTCGGCGCTGGTCATCGAGTTTCGCTCCACGCGCGCGCTGCCGGCGCGTATCCCCATTCGCTGGACCTTGCAAGAGGCCGCCTGCTTCGCGTGGTGCGCTTGCCTGCTCGGGCTCGGCGTCTCGGGGCGGCTCCCCTGGTCGGTGCTCGCGCGCGGCTACGCCGTGATCACGGGCGCGGTGTTCCTGAACGCCCTGCGCGTGCTCTGTGCGCACCGCTACCGAGGCCGAGGCGAGGGCATGTCGTTCGTCGCGCAGGTGCTCGACTCCAACAACTTCCCGAGCGGCCTCGCGTGGCTTTGGGCACCGCTCGGGCTGCGCTATCACGCCACGCATCACTTGCTGCCGAGTCTCCCTTACCACGCACTCGGCGAAGCGACGCGGCGACTCATGCGCGAGCTGCCCGCGTGGAGCGCGTTTCGGCAGACTTCGCGCCGGTCGTTTTGGGCCGGACTGAGGGACGTATTCCGAGCAGACGACTCGCGTGAGGAACAAAGCGCGCGCGGGCGCGCGCAAGGCGGATAACGAGAAGTCTATGAGGGCCGAATCCAACGCTCGCACCTATCCACGGCATCTTCCTCTCACACCGGTGGAGGGGCGCGGCGTGCAAATCCGCGACGCGTCCGGCCGATGGTTCTACGACTGTCTGGCAGCCGCCGGCGCGGCCTCGCTCGGCTGGAACCATCCGGTCATTCGGGAAGCCATCCAACAGGTGCTCGCCTCGGGCGCGCCGCTCCTTTCGCTCGATTTCCCCACGCCGTTGCGCGACGCATTCTTGGAAGAGCTGATGGCCACCATGCCCGCGGCACTGGCCAAGGACGCGGTCGTGCACTTATGTGGCCCGAGCGGCGCGAACGCGGTCGAAGCCGCGCTGCTCGCGGCCGAGGTGGCGACCGGAGGGGACGAGCACGTCGCGATGGAGGGCGCCTTCCACGGCTGCACGCGCGGCGCGCGCGGGGTGAGCGCAGGTGGCGGGCTGCGCCGCAGCGGGGCCGCGCTCGAACGGCGAACTCACTTTTTGCCTTTTCCGCAAGAGTACCGCTGTCCGTTCGACGTCGGGGGCGCGGAGAGCGTGCGCTTGGCGGCGCGTGCAGCAGACCGTCTGCTGTTTGGTCCGCAATCGCCCCTGACTCGACCCGCGTCGATCATCGTGGAATGCGTGCAGGGCGAGGCCGGCTCGCTGCCCGCGCCCGAGGCGTGGCTCCGCACCTTGCGCGAGTGCGCGAGCCGTCGACACATCCCGCTCATCGCTGATGAGATCCAAGCCGGCGTGTGCCGTACCGGCATGATGTGGTCCTTCGAGCACAGCGGTGTGGTACCCGACATCGTGGTGGCCTCGAAGGGACTCGGGGCCGGGGTGCCGATCGCCGTGATCGTGATGCGCGGCGACCTGAATGTCTGGCGACCGGGCGCCTTCACGGGCACGTTTCGCGGTAATGCCCTGGCCTTTGCCACGGCCGCGGCTACCTTACGCTTTGCGCGCGAGCAAGATCTCGCGCGCCGGGCGGCGACGCTCGGAGAACGGCTGCTCGGAGCGCTGCGGCGCGTGCAGAGCGAGTCCGCTTCGATCGGCGAGGTCCGCGGGCTGGGGCTGATGGTGGGCGTGGAGATCGTCGATCCCGAGGGCGAGCTCGACCGGCGCGGCACGCGTCCGCCCTCCGCCGCCGGGGCGCGGCGGCTGCAGCGCGCTTGCTTTCAGGAAGGGCTGCTCGTGGAAGTCGGGGGCGCGCACGAGAATGTCATTCGCTTTCTCCCTCCGCTGACGCTGACCGCGCCGGAGGTCGACACCATCGTCGAACTGTTTGCGCGCGCGGTGCGCAAGAGCGAGGGGATGACGCAGTGAGCGACGCGCTCGAAGTGAACGAGCTCTTTCTGCACGCCGACCCGCGTTCGGGCAGAGCCTTCGAGGCCGCGGTGCAAGGGGCGAGCGCGCTGGTGAGCGCAGCGTGGGAAGAGCGTCAGGGTGCCACACGCGGCGCGACCTATGACGAGCTGCAGCGCGAACTGGCGCAACTCGAGATCTGTCCGTCGAACGGAGTCGGCCTGCAGACCGCGCTGCAAGAGGTGCGCACGCTGATTCTGCCGGCGATGGTGGCTGTCGGGCATCCTGAGTACGCCGCCCACTTGCATTCTGTGCCCACGATTCCGGCGCTGGCCGCGGAGGTGATCATCTCGGCCACCAACCAGTCGCTCGACTCCTTCGATCAAGCGCCCTCCGCGACGGCGGTCGAGCGGCGCGTGATCGCCTGGCTGAACGCCGCGTTCGGCGCTGGCGGCGCAGGCGACGGACTGTTCACGAGCGGCGCAACGAAATCGAACCTCATGGGTCTGATGCTCGCCCGCGATCGCTACGCGAGGAGCCGGGGCGGCCACGACATCGCGAGGCAAGGCTTGCCGGCGCGCGCCGCCCATTGGCGCATCCTGTGCTCGGAGCTCGCGCACTTCTCGATCGACCGTGCGGCCGCCATCCTCGGGCTCGGCGAGGAGGCGGTGATCAGGCTGCCCGCGGACGACGACGGCCGCTTGCGGCCGGAGACAGTGCACGAAGCCATCGCGCGGACGATGCGCACGGACCAGCAGCCGATCGCCCTGGTGCTCACCGCGGGCACCACGGATCTCGGCTCGATCGATGTGCTGGGCGACAACGTCGCGCTCGCGCGCGAGTACGGGCTGTGGACGCACGTCGACGCCGCTGCGGGCGGCGCCTTCGTGCTCAGCGCACGGCACCGCGCGCTCCTGCGCGGGATCGAGGGAGCCGACTCGATCGCGATCGATCTGCACAAGCTCTTGTTTCAGCCGATCAGCTGCGGCGTGTTTCTGGTGCGCCGGGCCGAGGAGTTAGAGCCGCTGCGCCGTCCCATCGCGTACCTCGATCCCAACGACGGCGACGTTCAGGTGGGCCCCAACTTGGTCGCCAAGTCGATCGAGACCACGCGCCGCTTCGACGCGCTCAAGGTCCTCGTCACGTTGCGCTCGCTCGGACAGAGCCGGCTCGCGCAGCTCTTGGATCACACGGTCGAGATCGCGCGGCAGAGCGCGGCGCTGATCTCCGGCGCGCGCGCGCTGGAGCTGCTCGCGCCGCCCATGACGAACACGGTCTTACTGCGCTGGCGAGGCACCGGCGGCCGATTGAGCCCGGACCTCGTCAACGCCGTAAATCGACAGGCGCCGCACCGGCTATGGCTGCAAGGCGGGCCCGTGGTGGGCGGATCCGTCTACCGAGGTCAGAACGCGATCAAGCTGACCTTTACCAATCCACTCTGCACGGCCTCTGACGTCGCCGGAATTCTGCGGAGGCTCGAGTCGGCCGGCGCGCTCTTGTGCAGCGAGCTCGGCGCAGAGGACATGGTCCGATGAGAGACGACGCGCTCGCGATCACGCGCATCCGGGCCGACGATCCGGCGTTTTCTTCGGCGCTGCGCTGGGAGTTCGAGATCTTCGGGGTCGCGAACGATTACGCGTCGCGCGCCGATCTCGCGGCCGGGCGCATGCTCTGGTACGGGCCGTACGATGCGAGCTCGGAGTTTTACGTCGCGCGCGATCGCTCGGGCGACGTGGTCGGGATCAGCCGGTTGATCCGCTACGATCCGCGCGCCGGCTTGCGTAGCTTCAGCACGGTCGTAGACGCCAGCTCGTACTCGGCGCACGGAGAGCCGGCCCGCGCGTATCTCGAGCCCGCTTGGGCAGAGGCTCTACGTCAAGTGCATCCGTGCTCCATCGCCGAGCTCGCGACGCAGGCCATCGGGCGCCGTTTCAGGCGCTTTCGCGCCATCGACGCGCTTTGGCGCGCGATGGTGGCAGCCTGTCGAGCCGAAGGGGTCGCGCTCTGGACGATGGCGCTCGTCGTGCCGCTGTTTCAGTTCTACAAAGCGCTCTTTCCGCAAGCGATCGAGGCGATCGGGACGGTCATGCCAGACTACATCGGCGCCGATAGCATCCCGGCCGTGTTGCGGCTCGGACACGCCGAGGTCGATACTTACTTGTTTGGTTCCGCGCAGAAACAAGAGAGAGAGGGAGCTTCATGGCGCTAACGTTCCGCAAAACATCGACCGTCTCCGCGCCGCCCTCGGAGATTTGGCCGGTGGTGACGTCGCCCGCGGGCATCAACCACGAGCTGATGCCTGTGATGCGCATGACCGTCCCAGCGCAACTCCGAGGCAAGGCCATCGATGAAATGCCGCTGAAGGAGAAGATCGGGCGCAGCTGGTTTTTCCTGCTCGGCTTCATCCCCATCGACTTCGACGACATCACCATCGCCGAGCGCGAAGATGGCCGGCGCTTTCTCGAGCGATCGACGATGATGAGCATGTCGGCGTGGGAGCACGAGCGGACGCTGGTGCCGTGCGACGGCGGCAGCGAAGTGACCGACCGCGTCACGTTTCAGTTGCGCCCGCCGCTCGCGTGGGTGCCCGGCGCGCACGCGGTGCTCGGCATGCTTTTGCGCTGGCTGTTCGGCCATCGCCACCGCCGGCTCGCCGGTTGGTTTCGCGATGGGCGCCGGCTACAAAGCGGGTAGCTCAAGCGAGCTTCTTGCGAAAGCGCGCAGAGGTGACCGCGATCAGGCCCAAGAGCATGGCGGCGAGCCAGACCAGCTCCGCCCGCAGCTCGGCGAAGCCGCTGCCCTTCAAGACGATCCCGCGTACGACGCGCAGGAAGTGGGTCAAGGGAAGGGCTTGAGATAACCACTGCACGGGGCGCGGCTGCGCGTCGAAAGGAAAAATGAAGCCGCTCAAGAGGATGTTCGGAAGCAGAAAGAACACCGACATCTGCATGGCCTGCTGCTGCGTCTGCGCGATCGTCGAGAAGAACAAGCCAATGGCGAGGTTGGCCGAGATGAAGAGCAGCGCGAGCGCGAACAGCAGCGGCAACGAACCGACCACGGGCACGCGGAACGCTGCCCAACCTAGCCCGAGCACGATCGACATCTGCACGTAGCCGATCGCCACGTACGGCGCGATCTTGCCGATCATCAGCTCGAGGCTCCGGATCGGGGAGACGATCAGCTGCTCCATGGTCCCGCGCTCGCGTTCTCGCGCCAGCGCCATGGAGGTGAACATCGTCATCGTCATGGTCAGCAAGATCCCGATCAAACCCGGAACGATGTTGACCGCGCTGCGGCGCTCGGGATTGTAGAGAATGTTCGGCTCGAGCTGGAGGGGGCTCTCCCCCGCCGCGAGGCCTCGGCGGCGCAAGGTCGCGAGCTGCAACGCTCCGGAGCGCGCCGCCACGAGCGTGGCGGCCGTTTCGAGCGCGCTGCCCACGACTTGAGGATCCGCTCCTTCCATCACGAGTTGGAGCTGGCC
>CAZYWR010000997.1:0-1889 GCA_964651185.1 uncultured Polyangiales bacterium | reverse complement strand
CCGTGTAGCTCGCCTCCGGCATCTCCACGCGCGCGCTCCGCCCGTCGCGCCAGCCGCGCTGGTACAAGCCGAGCACACCTCCCGAGCGCGCCGTGTAGGCCAGAAAACCGCGAAAGACCGCGAAGTCTTCCACGAGCCCAGCCTGCGGGGCCGGGACGAGCTCGCGCCAGTGATCGCGCCGCGCGACCTCGCTCATCGCGGCTTGCACGATGCGAAAATTGGGCGCGCGATCGTTGGTACGCAGCACGAAGCTGTCGCCGAAGTCTTCCGCCAGGTATTCGTGATCGCGCTCGCGCGGCACGAGCACGTGAAACGCGAGCTCGGGGTCGTCCGCGCGCGCGACGCGCTGCTCGCTCGCGACCGTCGACTGCGCGTAGATGTTGAGAAAGCGCCGGCTCCGGCTGCGCCAGACGCTCAGATAAAAGGTGTGATCGCGCTCTTCGTAGACGAGCGGATCGTCGGACGGGCTCGTCCCGAGCCGGTGCTTGCGCACCTTACTTCCGAGCAAAGTCTCCGGATCTTTCTCGATGTAGAGCAGCGTGCGGTCGTCTGCGGCCCAGGCGAAAGACGGCTCGACGCCGTCGATCTGATCCGGGTAAAGCGCGCCCGTCTCGAGGTCTTTGAAGCGAATGCGGTGCTGGCCGCGGCCGACCACGTCCTCGGCCCAGGCGAGCACGCGACCGTTCGCGCTCACTTCGTAGCCGGCGATGCGGAAGAAGCCGTGGCCCTTCGCGAGGCTGTTTCCGTCGAGCAGGATCTGCGCGGGTGCATCCGCTCGGTCCTTGCGCCGCACGTGGACGGGGTACTCGCCACCCGCTTCGAAGCGCGTGGCGTACAAGTAACCATGATCGCGCACGGGCGGCGACGCGTCCTGCGCGGGCATGCGCGCGACGATCTCGCGCAAGAGCAGCTCTTGCGCCGGCTCGAGCGGGGCGAGCAGGGCTTGCGCGTACGCGTTTTCGGCTTCGATGTACGCGAGCACGTCGGGATCGCCACGCATGTCGTCGCGCAGCCAGTAGTACTCGTCCTCGCGCTCGCCAGCCGGCGCTTTGACCAGGTGCGGGCGCGTGGGCGCGCCGGGCGGTGTCAGCGAGACGACGCTCGCTCGCTCGGGCACCGCTTTGTGCGGCGCGCCCGCGCAACTGGCGAGCATGGCGACGCACAGCGCCAGGCCCCATCCCGCCGATCGATCGCCGCGTTCGTGCCGGGCTCCGCTTCGCATCGTCGCGCGAGCATAGCGAATCTGCGCGCATCGCCTGCGGGCGAACGTCGTGCGGGCTCAGCCGCCTTCGGGGGCGATCCCCAGCCGCGCGCAGACGCGCTCGTAGCTCGCGCGATCGACGAGCACGTACTCGCCGTCCAGGCGCACGGCGCGCGCGACACCCGGCACAGGCGGAACGCTGCGCGAATTCGCGGGCGGCTCGTACTTTTGTACGCGCGGATCTCGGGCTCGGTCGATCTCGTCGGCGGTCAACCTTCTCATGCGCCGGATCTTCGCACGAGTGCGTCGACCTCACGCACAGTGCTTCGAACCGACGTGCAGGGCGCAGGGGCGCTGGCGGCGCGGCGCGGGCGGAGCCTGCGCACCCAGAACGCACGAAAGAAGCCCTGATCAGGGCCGCGACAACGGCGAGCTCCCGCACGAATACCGCGCGCGGGCGGTCTCACGCGGTGTTCGGGGACGATGTCACACTGCGCACGCGCTTGGGCGCGGTCTCGGCTTCTTGCCGCGCGCCAAGCAGGTTGACGGCGCCAAAGCGGTCGCTTACACACGGAGACCGCGCGGGCGCGCGAGCGCCCGGTTCGCACGTCTCCCCGCGATCGGAGCAGGCCTTGTCAGCGCAAGAGGAGCCCGACGACTTGCTCGGCCAAGAGATCTTGGGCCGCTA
>CAZYWR010000996.1:0-3265 GCA_964651185.1 uncultured Polyangiales bacterium | reverse complement strand
CGGATTCGCGATGTGCCGAAGGGCGTCGAGCTGCGTCCGGGCCTGAGCGCGGTCGTCACCGTGGATACCCGCCGATGAAGCGCGCGTGCGCGTTTTTCGCGAGTGTCGGTTGGTGGGCGCTTTCGGCGAACGCGCCGCCCGCGCGCGCGTTGCCTCCGCTGGCTACGTTCGTGGACGCGGCGGGCACGCGCAACGTGGACAACCGCGAAGCCAAACACCGCGCGGCCCAAGCCGAGCACGAGGCCGCTAGCGCGAGCGGCGCGCTCTTACCGAACGTAGGCGCGGAGGCGCGCTACACCCGCAACCAGTATCAGGTGAAGTTCAGCTTTCCCCCGCCAGGCGGCGGTCCGGCTGTGCCGTTCAACGTCGCACCGCGCGACCAGTATGACGTCATCTTTTCGATCGGCGTCCCTTTGGTCGACACGGCCGGTTGGGCGCGCCGCGCGGCCGCGCGCACCGCCGCACACGCCGCACACGCGAGTAAGGAGGCGACGGAGCTCGACGTGGAGCGGCAGGTGGTCGCGGCGTACTACCGCTTCGCCGCCGCGTTGGCCGTCGTCGACGCCACCAACGCGGCCCGCGACGCTGCGCGTGAGAACATGCGCATCGCGGAGGCGCAGCGCGCGGCCGAGGTCGTCCCCGCCCTCGACGTGCAGCGGGCGACCGCGGAGCTCGCCGCAGTGGAAGAGACGATCGCCAACGCCGAGCTCATGCGCGAGCTCGCGCGCCGTCAGCTCGCGTCGCTGACGGGTATCGAGCCCGCCGATACGACCGGCGCGGTCCTGCCGGACGTCTCGTTGGACGAGGAGAAGCCGCTCGCCGCATGGGAAGGTCGCGCCGCAGACACGCCGAGCGTACGTTCGGCGTCCGCAACTGCACGCGTGGACGAGACGCGGGCGCGCGCGGCGCGCATGGTGCTAGCGCCCACCCTCGAGGCCAGCGCGCAGGAGCGCTTCACGAACGCGACCGCGTTTTCGCTCGGGCACTCGCCGTTCTACACCGCCATGGCGACCGCGAACTGGCGCTTCGACTTTACCGCGGTTCCCGCCATGCGCGCGCAAAACGAGGCCGCCAGCGCCGGCCGTGTGCGCGAAGAGCGCGCGCGCATTCAGGCGAGCGACACGCTCCACGAAGCATGGTGGACGGTGCACGCCGACATCGCCAAGGTACGTGCCGCCGCCGCGCGCGCCGAAGCCGCACGCGCGGCGCTCGTATCGGCGCGCGAGCGCTACGAAGCGGGTGCCGGCACGCAGCTCGACGCCCTCCAGGCCGTGCGCGACGCCGCCAACGCGGACGTCGAGAGCATCCAGGCCACCGCGAACCTCGCGGCCGATCGCGCGTTGTTACGCATCGCGGCCGGCGAGTCGCTGCGCACCGGGGCGGCGGTTAAGTAGCTCAGCGCGCGCAGTTTGCCCCACGGCTCCACCGCGGAGGAACGCCAAGCGCACTCGTGCAGGCGTACTTGAGCTTCGCCATTGCGCGAGTTCAGCACTGGAGCTTCATGGCGTCCGGAAGCTCGCCGGGCAGTAAGACACGCTGAATCACGGCCTTGATGGCGGGCGTAATCGGCTTACGCGCAAAGCCAGACGCGCCGAGGTCCACGAGGTACCTCAGCTCATCTGCCTCGGTGTTGCCGGTGATCACCAAGATCGGTAGCTTCTTCAGCTCGACCGACGAACGCACGAGTTGGATCAGACCTTCGCCCGTCATCTCCGGCATCAGCAGGTCGGTAATCAGGAGATCGACGTCGCGATTGTCCCAGAGCACATCCCAAGCCCGGCGGCCGTTCGAGGACTCGACGACCCAGTGGCCGAGATCGTGCACGAAGCGGCGAACCATAAAGCGCGTGGTCGGCTCGTCGTCCACGATCAGCACTTTGGCCATCAGTCTCTCCCAGTGTGTGAAAAGTGGCGTAGAGCGGCGCTCGCGATCTGCTCGAGCGGCAGCACTTCTTCGCTCGCTCCAAGCGCGATCGCTTCGCGCGGCATGCCGAACACGACACAACTCTCGCGATCCTGGGCGATAGTGTGGGCGCCGGCTTGCTTCATCTTGAGCAGTCCGCGTGCGCCGTCGTCGCCCATGCCCGTGAGGATCACGCCGACCGCGTTGCGGCCCGCGGTCGCGGCCACGGACTCGAACAGCACGTCCACGGACGGTCGATGCAGATTGACGGGCGAGCTCTGGTCCAGCTGGACGTGGTACTCGGCGCCGCGCCGCGCGAGCCGCATGTGGAAGTTGCCCGGCGCGATCAAGGCCTTCCCGGACACGACCCGCTCCCCGTCCGTCGCTTCCGTGACCGCGAGCGAGCAGAGGCCATTGAGCCGCTGCGCGAAGGTGCGCGTGAAGCGCTCTGGCATATGCTGCACGATCACGACCCCCGGCGCATCGGCCGGTAAGGTCTGCAAAAGCTCGCGGATGGCCTCCGTACCGCCCGTAGACGCGCCGATCGCCAGGATCTGCTGCGTCGTTCGCCCGAGCCGCGGGGCCCCCGCCGGCGCCTTCTCCGCGCTCTGCGCGGGCGCGACCATGCGGCGCGGCCGACTGCGCGCGGCAGCCTTCACCTTCTCTACGATTTCAGGCATTAGTGCGCCCAAGCCTTGGGCCAGATCGACCTTGGGCTTGGTGACAAAGTCGACCGCGCCGAGCTCGAGCGCTTGCAGCGTCACGTCCACGCCGCTCTCCGTGAGAGATGACACCATGACGACGGGCATGGGCCTCTTGTCCATTAAGATGCGCAAAAACGTGAGGCCGTGCATTCGCGGCATCTCCACGTCCAACGTGAGCACATCCGGCTTGAGCTCGTTGATACGGTCGCGCGCGATGTAAGGATCCTGAGCGACACCGATCACCTCGATGTCGCGGTCAGCAGACAATGCATCCGAAAGGATGCGGCGTACGAGCGCGGAATCGTCAATGATGAGGACGCGGATCTTGGGCATGGCTCAATCGTCGAACAGGGTAATGTCGTTGTCGGGCTCGGCCGGCGGCAGCTGCTGGGCCTGGAGCTCTTCCATGCGCAGCTCCCGCAGCGCGCCCTGTCCGAGCCGCTTGACCAGCGCTCTGCCAGTGTACGGATAGAAGTGGACGCGTCGGGCCAAGAAGCCCCCCAGATCTTGGCTCACGAGCTGAAGCTTTTCGTCGCGGATGAAGCGCTCGATGAACGCGATGTTACGCGCAGGCACGCTGTTCGCCGCCGGCGCCGTCTGCAGCACGTGGCCGCCTCCGAACACTTTCGCCTGCAGGCGGTCGCGACGACCGCCGAGCC
>CAZYWR010000995.1:0-1871 GCA_964651185.1 uncultured Polyangiales bacterium | reverse complement strand
GCGACTACGGCTCCGGCGAGATCTTCAAGCTCATCGCCCAGTGACTCACGGCCGTCCGCGCCGGGGGCGCGCGCTTCCTTCCGTGTCGCCGGGCCGCATGCGCCCGAGCGGGTGCGCCTTCGTGTAGATGGCCTGGAGCTGGTCCATGCTGACGTGGGTATAGCGCTGCGTGGTCGAGAGGCTGGCGTGTCCGAGCAGCTCTTGGATGCTGCGCAGGTCCGCGCCGGCGTCGAGTAGATGGGTGGCGCAGCTGTGGCGAAGCGCGTGCGGGTGGAGCGCCGCCGTGCCGGTGGCGAGGGCGCCGTAGCGCTTCACCAAGAGCTGCACTTGGCGCACCCCGAGCCGCTCGCCGTGGCGGCCGAGGAACAGCGCCTGCGCGTCCTGCCGGCCGTGACGTGCATGGCGCAGCGCGCCGCGCGCCGCCAGATAGGCGCGCAGCGCAGCGCGCGCCGCGCGGCCGAGCGGCACGATCCGCTCTTTGTCACCCTTTCCGCGTACGCGCGCTGTACCTCCCGCGAGGTCCACGCTCGCCAGGTCGAGCCCGACCAGCTCGCTTACGCGCAGACCTGATCCATAGAGCACCTCGAGCAGCGCGCGGTCGCGCAGCAGCGAGGCGCCGCGCTCAGCGCTCGGATGCGGCCCGCGCGGCGCCGCCGCCTCGCTCGGCGCCTCCACGGTTTCGCTCGCCTTCTCGACGCTCAGAAAGAGCGGCAGCTTGCGCCGCAGCTTCGGCGCGCTCAGCTCGCGCGCCGGGTTGGCGGCGAGGCCCGCGCGCCGCTGCAAAAAGCGATAGAGCGCGCGCAGCGCCGCGAGCTTGCGCATCACCGTCGCGGGGTCTTGGCCATCCGCCGTGGCGCTCAAGAATGCTCGCAAGTCGCGCGCCTCGAGCTCCGCGGCGTCGCGGCGCTCGGGCTCCTCCCGATGGTACTCGGCGATCCAGCGCGCGAACGCGCGCAGATCGCGGCCGTAGGTGGCGACGGTGCGTGGCGCGGCGCGCCGCTCCTCGGCGAGATAGCGCAGGAAGCGCTCGATCTGGGCCGCGAGGGCGCTCACGGCCGAAGCGTGTCCTGTTCTCGAAACTCGCTCGAGAGCTTGCCGTCGATGTACACGCGCAGAATCAGTTGGCCCTGTGCGCTGTCCGCGAGCTCCCAGCGGTAGCGCGTGGGCGCGAAGCGGTCGCTGGCCAGGCGCTTGCGGACGATCTCGAAAGCGGCTTCGTGATCGCGCTCGAGCAGGTAGCGGCGCTCGCTGATTACCGGCAAGCAGCTTCGCTCCTCCTCGCGCACCCGGCCGCCCGCAAACGTGCGCTCGCCGAGCGATCGGAATGGGCAGCCGGCCTGGTCGTGCGCACTTTCGCTGCGCACGATGAGCACGAACACGGTGAGCACCGTGATCACCATGCCGGCGGAGAGCGCGATGCCGACCCAACGCAGGATCTTGCGCCGCTGCTCGTGGAGCGGCGAAGGCGGGAAGTGGGTCATTCCGACACCGGACGCGCAAGGCTCATCAGCTCGGCATCATCGCCCAGCGCGAGGCGAGCGCGCCAACTCTCGAGCTCGCGCAGCGCGCGCTCAGCCAAGAGTCGCCGCCGCTCCCCTTTGTTGCGCCGGCCCGAGCCCGCCAGCGGCAGCTCGGGGAACATGCTCCACACCACGTTCGAGGGCGAAAACGGCTCGCTCGGACGACGCAAGTGGCCGAGCAGCGCGCCGAGTGCAGTCGTCGCTGGCGGCGCGAGCATCGCTTCGCCGCGCAGGCGTTGCGCCAGCATCACGCCGATCGCGAAGCCGCAGGCCGCGCTCTCGACATAACCTTCGACCCCTGCGATCTGCCCCGCCAGGTAGACGCCCGCAGCGGCCTTCAGCTGGTAGTCG
>CAZYWR010000994.1:0-2420 GCA_964651185.1 uncultured Polyangiales bacterium | reverse complement strand
GAGCCGTCGCGAGCGGTCGAGGCGCGTGAATCCGCGCCAAATTCGGCTGCGGACGCGAGCGGGGTCGGCAGCTCCGGCGAGCAGCTGCACGGCCTTCAGGTGGTGGCGGATGCACCGATCGCGGCGCTCGATCCCGAGCTGGACGAGGAGACCGAGCCTGGCGCGACCAAGCTGCGTTCTGCGCGCGGAGGCGAGAGCAGGAGCGCGCTCGTCGCTACCACGTCGCCGCGCTGCGCGACGCCATCTCGCGCTCTGGGTCGCGATCGCCGCTTGCGCGCCTCTCTTGCTGGCGCTCGGGTCCTTGCTCTTGCGTCCGCGCACCGAGCGGGCAGCAGCCGCCAAGCCGATCGCGCCCGCGCTGCCCATGGTCGCCGATCGGGGGGTCGAGCTGTTGGAGGCGCCGGCCGTCGCGACGCCGAAGGGAGCCCTGATCCCCACCGTCTTGTTGCGGGTACACGTCGGCGCCGACGGAGCCGTGCAGAGCGCAGAGGTGCCAGCGCCCCGTCCCGCGCTCGCGGAGCTCGAGCAGCGGGCCGTGCGAGCGGCTGCGCGCATGCGCTTCCGTCCCGCTCTGCAAGGTGGACAAGCGGTCGAAGCCTGGACGACCGTGCCGCTGCGTTTCGTGCCGGCGGCGCGCGAGCGCACGCTGCAGGTGAAGGGCTCCGACACGATCGGCGCTGCGCTCGGCCCCGCGTGGGCCGAAGCGTGCGAGAGGAGCGAGCCGGGCCTGCACGTGCGCGTCGAGGCGCTCGGCTCCAACACTGGCTTCGCGGGCTTGCTCGACGGCTCCTCCGAGGTCGCCGCCTCCTCGCGCCTGGTGCGCGCAGACGAGCTGAGTTTCGCGCAGAAGCTCGGCGTCGAATTGCGCGAAATCGTCACCGGCTACGACGGCATCGCGGTGATCGTGCACCCCGACAACCCGGTGCGGGAGCTCGACCTAGAGACGCTCGCGCGCATCTTCGCGCAGCGCGTGACGCGCTGGAGCGAGCTCTCGGGCGACGACGCGCCCATCCACGCGTTCGGTCGGCCCAGCTACTCCGGTACGCACGGCTTCTTCAAGGAACGGGTGTTCGCCGCGCTCGGTCAGGGCGCTGGCTTCGGCGCGTCCATCGAGGAGCTCGAGAGCTCGCGCGAGATCGTCGCGCGCGTCGCAGCAGACCCGCACGCGATAGGCTACGTGAGCCTCGGGCACGTGCATCCCGAGGTGCGCGTGCTGGCGTTACGACCCGGGCCGGGCACAGCGGCGGTGGCAGCCAGCGCGGCGAGCATCCGCGACGGCAGCTATCCGATCGCGCGGCCGTTGTTTCTGTATCTGCGCACGGACGCGGGCCGCGACGCGCGCGCGTTCGTCGATGTCGCGCTGTCGCCGGCAGGTCAAGGCGCGCTCGGGCAGCATGGTTTCGTGCCGCTCGGGGCTCCGGTGCTGGCTTCGCTGCGCGACGAATTTCCGGCTGCGCCGGCGCCCAAACCGGAGCTTCTGCGCGTCTACTTCGCCAACGCCAGCGCCAGCGTCCCGAGCGCCGCGCGCGATACGCTGAACGCGGCCGCCGCGCTGCTGCGCACGGGCCGGCGCGCGCTGGTGATCGGCAACGCCGACGCGACGGGCGACCTCGCGCTCAATCGCCGCATCGCGCAGCGCCGCGCGCAAGCCGTCGCGGCCGCGCTGCGTCGCCAAGGCAGCGGAGCCGCCGCGATCGAGATCGAGGTGGCCGACTCGCAGCATCCGCTCGCCAGCAACGCCACGGCCGAAGGCCGGAGCGCCAATCGGCGCGTCGACGTGATCGTGTTCGGCGGCTGAAGCTTTCGGGCGACGTCCGCCAGGATCACACATGCGATAGCGGGTCATCGTGCACCTTCATGACGCGCGCAGCGTGAGCGCCGCGCGCACCGAGGGCGAACAGCCGTTCGAGCGCGGCCGCGAGCGATGGAAGGAAGAGCAGGCTGAGCAGCGTGGACGCGCTCAAGCCGCCGATGACCGCGATGGCGAGTGGCTGTTGGAGCTCCGCCCCCGCGCCGATGGCGAACGCCAGCGGCAAGAGACCGAACAACGTCGCGAGGGTGGTCATGGCGATCGGACGGATCCGGCGCTCGCCCGCGCGCGCGAGCGCCTCCTCGAACGGCAAGCCCTCGCGAGCGTTTTCTCGCGCGACTTCGAGGAGCAAGATGCCGTTCTTCACGACCAATCCGATCAACAGGACGCAACCCATCATCGACGAAGCGTTCAGCGGCGTCGCGGTCGCCCACATCGTCACGAGCGCGCCTACGATCGCCAGCGGTGCCGTGAGGATCACCGCGAGCGCGGAGCTCAGCTTCCCGAACTGTGCCACCAACACCACGAGCACGAGCAGCAGGCCGGCGCTCGCGACGAGCAGGAGGTTCTTCGTGGTCTCGACCTGCTCTGCGTACTGGCCGCCGAGCTC
>CAZYWR010000993.1:0-2734 GCA_964651185.1 uncultured Polyangiales bacterium | reverse complement strand
CGCAGCTGCGTCTAAGATCACATCGATCATAACCAGTTCGTGGCATGTGCACTGCACGACGGACCGATGCAGCCAAGCGTTGGCTGCACTGGAGAAGACTATGTATCGAACCATTTGCTGTGTGCTGTCTGCGATCGTCCTGTACGGCGTATCCGCGGCACACGCTCAAGACTCCGAAGCGTCGGTGGTCACTGCTCCGACCACGGTGGCTACTCCCGCCGTCGCTGCGGCGACCGTGTACAACGCGGCCGAGGCTCAGCCGAACCCAGTGCCACTCAACACCGAAGTAACGCGGCGGCGGCTCCCGAACTTACGACTGCTCGCCACAGGCTCAGCGTTGCTGGTGGTCTCTTACGTCCCCGCGATCATCGGCGCGGCCGTGAGCGACCGCGCGGGAGACGACAACATGTACATCCCGATCGCCGGCCCCTGGATGGCCATGGCGCGCGGCGCCCACGACACGGCCGGTCAAAAGGCGCTCTTCACGATCGACGGCGCGATTCAGGGGCTCGGAGGGCTCGCCATGCTGCTCAGCGTGATGATTCCCGAAGAGACGACGAAGCACTGGTACCTGTTCGGCAATCGTGATCGCGTCCAGCTCTCGCCCCAAGTCGCTTGGAACTCTGCGGGTCTCAGCGCGAGTGGACACTTCTGAAGCGCTGCGCCAGCGCGACGCCTGGACTGGCGGCTTCAGGCGCTGAGCGCTTCGGACGCGGCCATGCCGTTCAGCTCGCGGGCGAGCTGTTTGCACAGGCGCCTTACTATCTGGCAGACACGCTGCCGAGAGATCCCGAGCAAGAGCGCCACCTGCGCCATGTTCTTTTCATCGTCCCCGAAGAACTGCTCGTACAGGATGCGCTGTTCCCGCTCTGACAGACGTCCCAGCGCGGTCGCGACGGCTCGGGAGAGCACGCGCTCGGACTCGAGCCGCGCCACCTCTTGCTCGGGGCTCGGTCGTTCGTCGAGCGGCTCGAACTCCGCGCCGTCATGACCCGGGCTCAGCGACAGATCGTAAGAGGAGAGGGCCGTCGAGACGCTCACCACGTCCGTGTCGGACACGCCGAGCGCTTCCGCCAGCTCGGCATGCGTCGCTTCGCGCCCGAGCCGCTGGCGGAGCTCGCGCTGCGTCACGCTCAGGCGTCCGCGCGCCACGCGCGCCCCGCGCGTGGAAGGCAAGGGAACGCTGCGCCGGTTGCTGAACGCGTATTCGCGGACCCGCGCTTTGATCCACCAAGCCGCATACGTGCTGAGGCGCGTCGCGTGCGAAAGCTGAAAGCGCTCGATCGCCTCGATCAGGCCCACGACGCCCTCGCTGACGAGATCATGGATCGACAGCGTATCGCTCTCGTAACGCGCCGCGATCTGGACCACCATCCGCATGTGGCTGTCGATCAGCTCGCCTTTGGCGGCGCGGTCGCCCGCCTGCGCGCGCTGCAGCAGCTGACGCTCCTCCTCCTGGTCTAGCCAGCGATGGGACATCGCCTTCGATCGAAGCCGACTCCACTGCACGCGCGACGCTAACTCTTCCGACATCTGTCGTCCCTCCGAGCCCGGCGGCGATCGTCACTGTGCAGCGCGCGTGCCACAGCGCTTGCGTTGCCGGGTTGAGTGCGAGCTCGCCGTACACGGGAATGCCCCGAGCTCCTCGACGCGCCCGCGCAAATGCGCGGACTCGCTCGCACGCGGAGCATGACAGCGCACGCGAGGTCTGCTGCCCGACCCGCTTCGCGAACCGTCCGGCGTCGACGCGTGCGCAGGAGCTGCGCGTCGCCACGCCGTCGTCGCAAATGTTGCGCTCCGAGCCAGACGCGCCCGAACGGCCGCGTCTAAGCCGAGGCCGGCGGCGGCACGCTGCCGCCGGTCGGAAACCAGAGCGTGAAGGTCGTCCCCTTCCCGAGCTGGGTCTCGAGCTTTACCGAGCCGCCGTGGCGCTGCATGCATGCGTAGACCATCGAGAGACCGAGCCCGGTGCCGTCCTCGCCTTTGGTCGTGAAGAACGGCTCGAAAACTCGTCGCTCGATCTCCGGGGGCATGCCGGGTCCGTCGTCGGCGACCTGCACCCAGCTGCCCCGATCGCCGCTGCCGCTGCGCAGCGTGATCGTCCCTCCCTGAGGCATGGCATCGATGGCGTTGACGATGAGATTGACGAGCGCGCTCACGATGTCGCCGGCGCGCCCTAGCACCGCCTTGGGTTCGCCGAGCTCTAGCTGGATCCGGCTCAGGCGATTGGCTTGTGCCGCCATGCGCGGGCGCGCGATCTCACTCGCCTCGGTCAGCAAATGATTGAGGTCGACGTGCTCGTCGCGCGCCTCGGGCGACTGCCGGCTGAACGTGCGCATGCGCTCGAGCGTCTGTACGCCGCGCGTCAGCACCTGCTTCATTTGCGCCAAGCTGGCCTGCGCCTCGGCGGTCTGGCCGCGCTCGATCCGGCGCTGGGCGAGCTGCAGCTGGAGCGAGAGCGGGTGCAGGATGTTCTTCAGGTCGTGTGAGATACCGGCCGCCATTTGGCCGAGCGCACGGAGCTTCTCGGCCCGCGCGAGCGCCTCCTGAGACGCGCGCAGCTCCGCCTGGGAGCGCGCGATGCGATGCAGCTTGGCCTCGCTCTCGAGCGCCATCGCGGCCAGGTCGATCAACCCCTCGGCCAAGTCCATCCGCTCTGCGGCGACCTCTCGCTCGAAGAACATGACGACCGATCCGAACAGGCCGCCGCCGCTGACCAGGGGGCGCGAACGCA
>CAZYWR010000992.1:0-1563 GCA_964651185.1 uncultured Polyangiales bacterium | reverse complement strand
GCTCACACGCTCCCAGCGTGGAGTGTGCGCGGCCCTCGCGACACGAATTCCACACGCGTTCGTCACCTCGCCAGCGCAGGAACTGCGCGCTGTGCATACCCGCCGGCCGCGTGGACGCGGCTGACGCGTGGCGCGCGTGCACCTGTGTCAGCGCCGCTTTGCGCGCTCACATCTCGCCGGCTCAAAACCACACGCCGCGGTGGCTGCGGATGAGGCCGTCGCGGATCTCCATCACCTCGGTGCAGCTGAGCATCACGTCATCTGGCGCGGCTCGCGCGTACTCCGCTGTGATCTTTTCTCCGTCCGTGAGATACGCGGTGCGCCGCGAGCGGTGCACTTGGGGACGCCAAGCGAGCACCGCTTCATAGAGCGTTCGTATTTGATCACGACCGCGACAGAACGCCCGCGTACGGTGCATCAAACGCGGGATAAGAGGGCTCTGAATGACGGCATCTTCCGCGTACATGGCGACGAGCGCCAGCGTGTCGTGGTGCGCGAACGCGCGATCCCACGCCCGGTAGATGCGATCGAGCTCCCCCTGCATGTCGCTCGCTTCGGCGCGCGACGGCGTCTTGTCCATGCATCCTCCGATCTGGTGCCGCTGGCAGGCAGCGCCGAAGAAAGGAGCACGCGTCGTGCCGCAGCTCAGGGCGCGGCGTCGCGCACGGTGCGCAAGCGCAGCTTCTTCGCGCCGGGCGGCCGTTCCACCGCGCCGCCCGCGCGCGGCAGGAGGTCGGCCACGAGATCGTAATCGGCCGCAGCGCTCACGATCGCGCGCCGCAGCTCACCGGGCCGCGCTTCGCCGTTCGCGAGGTAGACCTTGCCGTCTATCTCGGGCGCCTGGCCGCGGTGGCGCCCCTCGAGCAGGAACTCGCTCTCGTCGCTCACGCCTTCGACCAGCACCTCGAGCTCCTGGCCGATCAGCGCACGCAGCTTCTTACGGCTGATCGGCCGTTGCAGCTGCATGAGCTTGCGCTGGCGCGCGGCGATCGTGCGCTCGGGCACGAGCTCGTCGAGCGCAGAGGAGCGCGTGCCCTCTTCGTGCGAATAGCGGAACACGCCCACGCGCTCGAACTCCGCCCACTTCACGAACGCGCACAGCTCTTCGAAGTCCTGCTCGGTCTCGCCCGGATGGCCCACGATGAACGCCGTGCGCAGCGTGAGCCCGGGGATATCCCGGCGCAGCCGCTCGACCGTGCGCTTCTGGCGCTCGGGCCCGTGCCCGCGGCGCATGAGCTTGAGCATGCGCGCGCTCGCGTGCTGGAGCGGCATGTCCACGTACGGGAGCAAGCGCGGATGCTGCGCGAGCAGCTCGATCAGCGCGTCGCTGAGCCGCTCCGGGTAGAGATAGAAGAGACGCAGCCACGAGAGCCCGCGCACATCTGCGAGCGCGCGCACCAAAGCGGCCAGATCGGCGCCCTTTTCTCCGGACTCGCGCGCGTCGAGCTTGAGGTCGCGGCCGTACGAGATCGTGTCCTGGGAGACCAAGTTGATCTCCTGCACGCCCTGCGCGACCAGCTGCTCGACCTCGGCCACGATGTCTTCGACGGGACGGCTGCGCTG
>CAZYWR010000991.1:0-7858 GCA_964651185.1 uncultured Polyangiales bacterium | reverse complement strand
AGAGCGTCGGCTCGGGCGCCTCGAGCTCCTCGACGTCGCTGTCGTGCACGGTGCGCAAGCCGGAGGGGCTGCGCTTTCTGCCGAGCGCGCGTTCCCTCGCCTCGAGGAGCCGCTCACGGTGGGCGAGCTCGCGCTCGCGCTCGGCCAGAGCTCGCACCCGAGCCAGATGCTGCTCGTCGGGCGCGCCCAGCGCAGGCGAAGACGAGCCCGTCTCGAGCCGGCGCGCCAGCCCACGCGCGCCGACCACGAGCTCCACGTCGCGCACGTAGCTCGGGACCGCGAACCCCGCGTCGCCGGCGAGCGACGTCATCACTTCAGCGCGCAGCGCGAGCGCGCGGTGGCGCAGCCCCTCCGGGACCACCAGCAGGAACACGCGGGCGTCGGGGTCGTGATAGGTGTAGGCGAGCGCGAGCTCCACGCCTTCGCCCACTTGGTGCAGCGTCCCCGCGCGGGCCAGCGCAGCCAAGCCGGGATCGGCGGTGGCGTCGACCCCTGTGTACACGGAAAGCGAACGGATCGAGCCGTCGTTCATCAGAACTTGGACCGTCTCGCTGCGCGTTCGGCCTACGAGGCCTCGATACGGCAAGTCGTCTTGTGCCATGCGTCCCACCGCGCGTCGCCTCGCCTGCTCACCAATCATGCACCCCCCAGTCGAAGCGCGCGGCTTTCCCGCGCGCGAGCGAAATGATAAGGCAGCTTCCGCCATCTCATGGGCGCTCGCGATTGTCGAACTCTCTTTGGGCCCCGTCCAGCGGCGAAGTCGGCAGCGCTCCCCGGGCGCGGTCGCTCCCGCCAGGGTTCGCGGCCGCGTGTTTCGACGCGTCATTATGCGCGGTTCGACTGCCCCCGCGCTATGCTTGACCTATGTCCGGGACGCCTGCGCAGCTCGATGCACCGACCGTGGTGCTCGATCTGGCCGACTCTTGCGTTCGCTTCGTCAAGCGCGCGCTGCGCATCGAGCTAGATTACACCCCCGATACGCTGCCCATCCTCGACCACTATCTGCGCCAGGCCCAAGGCGAGCACGACGAGCTCATCAACCTGCTCGGCCCCGCGGCCGGTGCGTATTTCGGTGAGGTGGTGCGCAGGCAGCTCGGCCCGAGCCGCTGGCACTGGGTGAGCGACGACTTCAGCGAGTGTCGGATCGAGTTCGATCGCTGCTTTTTGAGCTTCAACCCGATCGGATGCGCGCTCGAAGCGGTGCTCGGCCGGGAAGTCGAGGGCTACGGCAGCCAGCTCGTGCTCCTGCCGGAAGACGAGGGCATCGTCCAGGCATCGCTCGAGCGCACCGGCGAAGTGCGCGCCGAAGATTACTACCGCCTGGCCGTGCGCTTCGAAGTGCTCGAACAAGTCGTGGCGCTTCTGGTCGACAAGGCGATCACGAAAGACGAGCTCTCGCGTCGCTTCGGGCCCGAGGTCTACGCAGCCCTGCGCGAGCAGAAGAGCGCCGGCATCTTGCACTGACCCCCACGAGACGGCGCTTCGCGTTCACGCCGCGCAGTGTTACCGAACTGCCGCCCTAGCCGAGCAGGCGCCCGAGCACCGGATCGTCGAGCAGCGCCGCGCGCAAGACCTCCTGCAGCGCGGAGCGCTGAGCCGCTGCGAGACGAGCGCCGCCGTGCACTTCGAGCGCCTCGGCGACCAGTTGTTCGATCGCTTGCTCGCGCGTGACCTCGCCCGCATCGAGGCGGTTCAACAGGACTTCCGTGGAGCTCTGTACGGCAGCCGGCGCCGCGGGCGCCGCGCGGCTCGCAGCTCCGGCCTCGGCGACCTTGGCAGCTTGCCCTGGCTCGACGCCAGAAGCCCCCTCGACTGCGCCCGTAGCGCCGGGTGAAAACGGCCCGCCTGGGGGTCGGATGGGTGTACTCACGGGGCCTCCTGGGACGAAGCGCACGGGGAGCGCTGGTGAAGCCGGTCTCGAGCGTATCCACACGATCCGGCGACTGACGACTTATCGCGCCGAAGCGCGCCCGAGTTGCTAGCTGGAGAGCGATTTACCAAGCAAGCCGAGCGAAGCGAAGCAAGAGTTCCTGCGTTTGACCCAGACCACACCTGAGGGCTATGGTCCAAATGTACGGGGTGAGTGGGCGCGCGCACTCATGACGACCCCGTCGGGCCGAGATGGTGCCCGCACCGACCTCTCGCACGGAACGAGCTTCGTGTCCTCAACCCACCTGCTTCCGCTCGAATGGTTGAGCGAACTGGCAGTTTTTCCGCTGCCCCGCGTCGTGTTCTTTCCGGGCACTTTCCTGCCCTTGCACGTCTTCGAGCCGCGCTACCGGGCGCTTTTGCGCGACTGTTTGGCCCAAGGCCGCCCGGCCTTCGCCGTGACCTTGCTCAAGCCGGGCTACGAGGTGAACTACGAGGGACGGCCGCCGATGCACGAGGTCTGCACGGTCGGCCGCGTCGAGCGCCACGAGGAGCTGCCGGACGGGCGCTTCAACCTGGTGCTGCGCGGCCTGCATCGCATCCGGCTCGCCGAGCTCCCCGCTGGAGACCTCCCCTACCGCCGCGGGCGCGCCGAGCTCCTCGACGCCAAACACGGCCAAGAGCGCGTGGGTCGCGAAGCGATGACCACCTTGCTCTCGACCGCCTCGCGCGTGGCCACGTTGGTGCGCCGGACACACCCGAACTTCAGCCTCGGCGTCCAACCAGACGACCCGCCGTACCACGTCGCCGACACCCTGGCCGACCGCCTGCTCGCCGACCCCAAGACGCGCCAAGACCTGCTCGAGACGCTCGACACCTGCGAACGCGTCAAAAAGCTCACGGGGTACGTGGCGGCGCTGCTCGGCCAGCTCGAATCCGAACACTCCAAAGGCCCCCTCCAGTAACGCCATGCGCGCCCGCCTCTTCCTCATCTGCTTCGGCTTGATCGCGGTGGCCTGCGAAGATCGCGGTCTCCCCGGGTTTGCGCTCGGCGAAGGCTACGACGACCGCATCGACGCCGCTCTCGACAGTGGAGTGCCGCTCGATGCGGCGCCGACCTCGCCCGACGCTCAGCCGATCAGCGATGCGAGCGGCCCGATCTCGGACGCAGCCGACGCCGCGCCCGCGGACGACGCTGGAGGCGCCGCGGTCGGCGATCCATAGCCAGCCGCGCGAGGGCGCCGAACCCGGCCTCTGGCATAATGCGCGCCGATGTCCGAAGTCCGGCGCGAGATCATCCTCGGCGACAACCTGCAGGTGCTGCCGGCGCTGCCCGCGGCGTTCGCATCGCTCGTCTACATCGATCCGCCGTTCAACACCGGCAAATCGCAGAAGCGCGATCGCATGAAGGCGACCGCGACCGATGGGCTTGGCGATCGCACTGGCTTCGGCGGTCGTCGCTACAGCGTGGAACGGATCGACAGCAGCAGCTACGCGGACGACTTCGACGACTTCGAGGCGTTCCTCATGCCGCGCATCGAGGCCTCGCTGCGCTGCCTCACGAGGGACGGATCGCTCTTCGTGCACCTCGACTACCGCGAGGTCCACTACGTCAAAGTCGCGTTGGACCGCTTGCTCGGACGCGATCACTTCATCAACGAGATCATTTGGGCCTACGACTACGGCGGCCGCCCCAAGAACCGCTGGCCAGCCAAGCACGACACCATCCTTTGGTACGCCCTCGACCCCGCGAGCTACATCTTCAACTTCTCCGAGATCGATCGCATCCCCTACATGGCCCCGAGCCTCGTCGGCAAAGAGAAAGCGGAGATCGGAAAGACGCCGACTGACGTCTGGTGGCACACGATCGTCCCCACGAACGGACGAGAAAAGACCGGCTACCCAACGCAAAAGCCGCTCGGCGTGCTCAACCGGCTCATCAAGGTCCACTCCAGACCCGGCGACACGGTGCTCGACTTCTTCGCGGGCAGCGGCACGACCGGCGCCGCCGCCGCGCAGAACGATCGCGGCTTCGTCCTCGTCGACAGCCACCCGGAGGCTGCCCATCTGATGGCCGACCGACTCTCCGGCCATGCGCCGACCCTCGTCGGCTTCGCGCCCGCTACGGCAGGTGACCCATGCGTTTGCGCTTCGTGCGGAGGTACTCTGCGTTCTCCTCACCCGGCGGGACGTGCACCGGCACGCGTTCCACCTCGAGGCCCTCTGCGCGCAGAGCCTCCACTTTGCCCGGATTGTTCGTGAGCAGCCGCACCGAACGAATCTCGAGCTCGCTGAGAATCGCGGTCGCCACGTGGTACTGGCGGAGGTCGTCGTCGAAGCCGAGCAGACGATTGGCGTCGACCGTGTCGGCCCCGTGCTCCTCCTGCAGCGCGTAAGCGCGGATCTTGTTGCCGAGACCGATGCCGCGCCCCTCCTGGCGCAGGTAGATCACGAGCCCCGCGCCCTCTTCGGCGATCGCGCGCAGCGCGTAGTCGAGCTGTTCGCGGCAATCGCACTTGAGCGAATGCAGCACCTCGCCGGTGAAGCACTCGCTGTGCACGCGCAACAGGACGCGCTCCTGCCCGCGCACTTCGCCGCAAATGATGGCGCAGTGCTCATGGGGCGTGCCGGGCTCGTGATACACGACGACCCGTACGCGACCGTATTCGGTGGGCACGAATGCCTCGGCGTAGCGGTGAACCACGCCTTGGAGCGTGCTCTCGTCGACGCCGTGCTTGGGGCTCACCTGTCAGCTCCGGTGCTGCTGCGCTTCCAGCAGCGCGGCCTGATGATGCTGCCGGAGTGCCGTCAGAAGCTCTTCCAGATCACCTTCTACGATCGCATCGAGCCGATGCAAGGTCAGGCCGATGCGGTGATCCGTGACACGATTCTGCGGATAGTTGTAGGTACGG
Organism: uncultured Polyangiales bacterium; assembly: GCA_964651185.1. Classification (GTDB taxonomy): domain Bacteria; phylum Myxococcota_A; class Polyangia; order Polyangiales; family DASUME01; genus DASUME01. Next base: position 3,077 of record CAZYWR010000991.1, on the reverse strand, counting down.
ATCTTCTCCGAGCGCTCGCCGCTGCCGACCATGCCGCGGCGCTCGTCCGCGATCGCCTTGTCGTGGGCCTCCTGCGCGGCCGAGAGCAGGCGCGAACGCAGGATCTTGAGCGCGCGCGCCTTGTTCTTGTGCTGCGAGCGCTCCTCCTGACACTTGATCATGATCCCGGAGGGCTTGTGAAAGAGCTGCACCGCCGAGTTGGTGGTGTTCACGTGCTGGCCGCCAGGGCCGCCGGAGTGCGTGGTCTGGATCTCGAGGTCCTCTTCGCGAATCTCCACGTCTACCTCTTCGGCCTCGGGCAAGACCGCCACGGTCGCGGTAGACGTATGGATGCGCCCCTGCGCCTCCGTGACGGGCACACGCTGCACGCGATGGACGCCCGCCTCGAAGCGCAGCGCCGAGTACACGCGCTCGCCGGTCACCAAGGCGACGACCTCCTTGAGCCCGCCCGCCGCCGCTTCGCTGAGCGACAGCACCTCCACGCGCCAGCCGCGGCGCTCGGCGTAGCGCGAGTACATGCGGAACAGATCGGCCGCGAACAGCGCCGCCTCTTCACCGCCCGGGCCCGCGCGGATCTCGAGCACCGTGTTGCGCGCGTCGTTCGGGTCGCTCGGCAAGAGCAGCAGGTTGAGCTCCTGCGCGAGCCCGCCCGCTTCGCGCTCGAGCTCCGGGATCTCGAGCTCGGCGAGCTCGCGCAACTCTGGATCCTCGAGCGCGGCGCGATCGTCGTCGAGCTGCTTCTGCACCTCGCGCAGGCGCGAGAACACGCGCACGAGCTCGCTCAGCTCCGCGCGCTCGCGGTTGAGCTCGGTGTACTTCTTGGCGTCCGAGAGCACGTGCGGCTGGCACAAGAGCTCCTCGATCTCGCGATAGCGAGCGCTCAGCGACTCGAGCTTTTGCAGCGGCAGCATCGACCTTACTCGGCAGCGCGCGAGCCGAACGAAGCCGCGCGATCGACGGCTGCGCGCAGCGCCGCCAGGTTCGCGAACACCTGCACCCGCTCAGGCCGGCTCGGGTCGAGCGATGTAGCGGCGTGATCGTGAACGCGCGCCATCTCCATGGCGGCGATCGCCACCTCGAGCTGCGCGTCGTCAGGTTCGCGCGTCGTGATCTTCTGAAAGAGAAAACCCGGATAAAGCAACACGCGCAGCGGCCCGCGCGTGCAGTAACGCGCCGACAGACGCTGCAGCTCGTACGAGATCGCCGCCACGATCGGCAACAGGCCGACGCGCAGCAAGAACGTCAGCATCCAGCCGCGCGCGCCGGCCGCGTGCGGCAGGAGCAGCGGCGTGGCCACCGCGCCGAGCACGATCGACACGGCGATCACGACCACCAGAAACGTGGTCCCGCAACGCGGGTGCAGGCGCGACTCCGCCCGCACGTTCTCGAGCGTCAGCGGCCGCCCGGCTTCGTAGGCAAAGATCGTCTTGTGCTCGGCGCCGTGATACTGGAACACGCGCCGCACCTCTTCGACCCTGCCGATCAAGCCTAGGTAGAGGGTAAACACCAGCAGCTTGAACGCGCCGGTGACGGCGTGAAAGGTCGGCGATGTGAGATCCCAGTGGGCGCCCAAGAGCTTCGCCAGCCCGCTCGTCAGGCCCTGCGGCAACAGGATGAACATGCCGATCGCGAGCGCAACCGACAGCCCGACCGCGCCGCGGCCATCTTTGGCGGCCGCGCGTTCCTCCTCGTTCAGCTGCTGCTCAGCCGAAAATCGAAGCGCGCCATAGCCGAGGGAGAGCGACTCGAACAGCGTCAGCACGCCGCGGAGCCCCGGCACGTGACGATAGGGACCGTTGAGGAGCTTCGCGCGCAGCGCGCCTTCGCGCACCACGATCGACCCATCCGGCCGGCGCACGGCTACCGACAGACACGTCGGGGCGCGCATCATCACGCCCTCGATGACGGCTTGGCCTCCGATGTACGGTCGCGACGAGTCGGGCATATCGTTTGAACTTAAGGTCGCGACCAGCGGCGCGCTACGCCGAAGCGCGCAGGCCCGAAAGGAAGCGCGCGCGTGTGCGAGCCTACTTTTCCTTACCGTACTTGCGGCGGAAGCGCTCCACGCGACCGGCCGTGTCGGCGATGCGCTGCTTGCCCGTGTAGAACGGGTGGCATTGGCTGCAGATGTCGACCGAGAACGAGCCGGCCGTCGAATGCGTCTGCACCGTCGACCCGCAGGCGCAGGTGATAGTGGCCTCTTTGTACTCCGGGTGGATCTCAGGCTTCATGGCTGTGTTCCAGCCGCGCGCTCCGAGAATAGGTGCGCCGAAGGGGCGTTCCGGGATAGGAGCGGCGGGGCCGACAATCTAGCGCGCGTCCCTTCTACCGCAAGGATCGCCCGTCGTGCGGGCCTGCGAAGTTGCGTGAGGCTGTGCGCGAGAGGTAGAAAACATGGAGGAAAATGGGACAGAAGCGTTTGCACCTGATCGTGCGCGGGCGCGTTCAGGGCGTGTACTACCGAGCTTCCGCACAGCGCGAGGCGAAGCGGCTCGGGCTCACGGGGTGGGTCAAGAACCGCCACGATAACGCGGTCGAATGCGTGGTCGAGGGCGAGGAGGACCAGGTCAAAGACTTCCTTTCGTGGGCACAGCACGGGCCCTCGACAGCACGCGTCGACAAGGCCGAGACACGCTGGCGCAGCTACACAGGCGAGTTCGCGGACTTTCGCATCCTCGCATGAGTGAGCGTCAGTCCTTGCGCAGGACGAAGTACCAGGCGTCCCAAGTGCCGCTGCTCGGGGGCGACAACGTCAAGGTCGCGGCCGTCGAAGCGGGTACGGCGAACTGCAGGTAGTTGGCGGTCCCGTCCGCCCCGAGCTGCAGCGCCGTCGCGACACCAGGCGAGAGCGTAGGCAGCTGCAGCGGGAATCCGCCGAGGCTCGTATACACTGAGCGATAGCTCCAGCTCGCGTCCTGGTAGGGCAGGTTTGCGGCGTCGAGCGCGGGGATCGCCGAATCGTCGGCGTACACCGACACCAGGAAGTCGCGCAGCCAGAGCGCGCCGTCTGCGGCGATCAACCTGCTCAGCCCGTCCAGACCGCTCTCCGGCATGTTGGCCACGTCATACAGAAAGCT
>CAZYWR010000990.1:0-6312 GCA_964651185.1 uncultured Polyangiales bacterium | reverse complement strand
GGCAGCAGTCCTCGCAAGAAGATGCTTCGCCGGCTACGAGGGCGAAGATGAGCACGCTCAGGCTGCGACTTCCGTAGTCACTTCACCGCTCCCTCAAGAGCCTTGCGGAGCGCGAGGGCATTTTCGATCAACCAACTCATCAACTCGGCGGTTCGCGGCTGAGCTCGCGCCCCCGATCACCGAAGCGGGCAAAGCGACGACCGATGTGCCAGTCCGCGGTGTGAAGTAGTTTCAGCACGACATCATCCTCCGAGGCGGCGGTCATTCGAGCACCATTCCCATTTCGAACAGCGTGGTGACCTCGGGCGGCGTGTAGCGGCGCTTATGGATGTGGTCGTAGAAGGCTCGAAACGTCTCATCATCGCGCTCCTCCAGCCTCCGCATGGCGCCGTCCACCTCGTCGATCGAGGTCTGCACCCTGAGCATCTCCTGCTCCACCTCGGTGCGCGCGGCGGCGCCGACCGCACTGTCCTGGCGCCGGCGCAGCTCGCCCATGCGCTCGAGTAGGCCCTGTCGACGCCGCTTCATCACCAGCAATCGATCTTCGAGAAAGCGATGAGCCTGCAACTGTGCCCGCTCGAAGCGCTCCTGCTCGGCAGCGTCGAGCGACGACTGCAGCCCGAAGAGCAGCAGGTCGACTGCATCCTGCACACTCTCCTCGGGCACCGGCTCGAACGAGCCGGAGTCGTCAGGGCGGAGCTCACCTTCCGTCAAGATCAGGTGCGCCGCGTCGGTGTCGAGCGGCTCGCCGTCGGCCATCACCATCACGGGCAGGATCTGTTCCGTGCGCTCAAAGCCATCGAGCGAGATCTTGACGACGCGCAGATGGGCCTGTGCGCCGCTCCGCGCGCGCAGCTCGGGCGAGGCGGAGCTCGGCATGACCAGCCGTGCTGGCGCAAACTTGTGCTCGGAGCGCGCCTCCTCCACGGCCGCCTTGATCAGCGGGTGGCCGAGGTGCAGCGAGGTGTGCGCCGCCGAGCTGCCCACCGCGGCCACGCTCCCCTGGGCGAGCTCCGCAGGCAAGGACGGCGATGGCTCCACGATCAGCAGCGAGCCGTCGTCGCTGGTCTCGCGCCGATGGCCGACGTCCAGCGCGGCGAGATAACTCTCCGCCAGCGTCAAGAGGTCGTGATCGAGCTCGGCTAGCGCCGCGGGCAGCGAGCGCTTGCGCGACCGAAAGATGCTCTGGAGACCGGCCTCCAGGTGCTCCTCGATCAAGCCCGCGGTGCGATCGTGCATGTCCTCGAAGCGACGCCGCGACTCGTCGACTTGCTCACGCAGCTTGCGCAGCGCCGCCGTGACCTCTTCGAGGGTTCGCGAGCGCTCGTAGATGCGCCGCAGCTCCTGCTCGAACTCCGCGCCGAGGGACGCCACGAGCACCCCGTCTGCGTTGCGCTCCGGGCGGTGCAGGACCTCATCGCTCGCGCTGAGCACCGTGCCGAACAACTCCAGCTTCTGGCTCAAGATCTCGAACGTGAGACGCTGCGCCTCGTTGTCGCGCGCGATGAAGTTGATCACGGTCACGCCGTTGCGCTGCCCGTAGCGGTGACAGCGGCCGATGCGCTGCTCGATTCGCTGCGGATTCCAGGGCAGGTCGTAGTTGACGACCGTGTCGCAAAACTGGAGGTTGAGGCCCTTGGCGCCCGCTTCGGTGGAGATGAAGACGCGCGAGCGCGTCTTGAACTCGTGCACCAGCGCCAGACGCACTGCGACCTCTGGACTCGGCGGAACGCCGTCTTGCGGGACCTCGCGCCGCCAGCGCTCCAGCGCCTCGCGCGCCCGTATCGAATCATTCTTGCCGCGAAACAACGTGACTTCGTCGTCGCTGATCAGGCGGGTCTCGGTTAGCCGTGTGCGCAGGTACTCCTGCGTGATCAGCGACTCGGTGAACACCACCAACTTGCCCGCGCCCTGGCCCTGACGTGCGCGAGCCTCCACGAACGACAGCGCCTGAAGCAGCGCCTTGAACTTGCTGTCTTCGGAGCCCAGCCCTTCGGCGCGACGGATGAACGCCTCCACGCGCGCGAGCTCCGCCTCGACCAGCTCAGGCGGGTGGCGCGGGCCGAGCGACCCGTCCAGGCCTGAGGCACCGGCGCTGCCGAGCTCGTCATCCTCGAGATCCTGGGACAGCGCGCGCGCATCCTGCTCGTCGTCGGGCGACTCTCCGGCCAGCATCTGGCGCAGCCTCGCAGCAACGTTCTCCAGGGTGGCAGCCAGGGCCCGCGACGACGAGGCCAGGCGCCGGTGGACGCCCAGCAGCAAGAGCTGGCGGCTGTTGCCTTTCGAACGCGGCGATATTGGGTTCGAGCAGGTAGCGTGTGACGTCGTCGTATAGCGCGCGCTCGTCTGCGCTCATCGTGTAGTCGAACAGCTTCGCGTGCCGCTCCACGAACGGCTTCTCCAGGAACTCCTGCGCCTGCTTGCGCAACGTCCGTTTGAGCACCAGCTTGAGGCGGTCCCGCAGCTCCTCGTCCTGGCCCGGCGCCAGCCGGCGGTCGTTGTCCAGGCAGAACAGCGCCCGGAACGTGGGCAGATCTCCGAGCAACGTACCGAGCGGGTCCACGTACCGCACGAGGCCCCAGACCTCGGTCAGCGTGTTCTGAATCGGCGTCGCGGTCAGCAGCAAGACGGGGGTCTGGTGCGCCTGCAGCAACGCGCGCAGCCGATGCGCGGTCTTCGCCTCCCTCGCGTCGTCGCGATACTCGCCGAACTGGTCGAAGCGCTTGTAGATCCCGGCAAAGATCTCGTGCGCCTCGTCGACCACGCACAGGTCGAAGGCGCCGGATCGGTGCAGCTCGGCGCTGCCGCGCTCGCTGCCCAACGCCTCGCGACCGATCAGAAACACACCTTCGCCGGACGGGCTCCCGGTGCGCGGGTCCGCATCCCGCGTCTAGATCCCGAACATCTGAAAGAGCTCCTGCCGCCACTGCCCGAGCAGCGCCTTCGGTGTCACCAGCAGGACGCGCCGTGCTCCCTCGCACAGGAGTTGGGCGATCACCAGCCCGGCCTCGATGGTCTTGCCCAGCCCAACTTCGTCCGCGAGGATGCATCCCCCCTCGCGAACTCGTGACAGCGCGAAGATCACCGCCTCGATCTGGTGCGGGTTGGGATCGATCTTGGCCGCCCTCTGTGGCGCGGCATAGCGACGCTGCTCGTCCGATCGGCGGAGGCGCAACAAGTCCTCCGCCAGATAGCGGCGTTGCGCGGGATGGAACGCACGGCGAGGTCCAGACCACGACGATGGAGTCGTCACTGGCTCCACTTCACACTCCCTGAGAGAACCAATCGTTCCTTGGACATGCCCCGCCTCCCTCAGCGCTTGGCGATGACCCGCCCATCACGTTCCGAAGCCCAACCGATCTCGAGAAGTAGGCTGACCCCGGCCCTCATTCGCGCCGCCACTCGATTCCCCATGCGTTGGAATCCAAAGAGTCTAGCGAGTTCTCGGGTAACCTCCTCGGCCGGCGCAGCTCCCGCCGAGCGCAAGATGTGTAATGCGGCGTTGCGCACCTCTACGAGTGGCAGATCGATCGCGTCGCGCTGCGTCGGTGGGCCTCCGGGCACGCGGAACTCCTTGTAGGCCATGGGATCAGTGTCGCGAGGCCAGAGAAAAACCAGGTCGTCCTCGAAGTCGCGCAGGACGTCATCGCCAATAAGTGCCTTCACGCGCTCTTGCGCCTGCGCTGTGACACGCGCGAAGGCCCATGCTTCCGTCACGCGCCGCGTAAGAAGGCTGAGGCTGATTGGGCCCTCGCCCTCGACGGTCTCCCGAACTGCTCCCGCGATGGTGGCCGTCGCACCCGGATCGTAGAAAGTCTCGGGTCCTCCTCGATGTCCGAGCGCCACCAGCACGTAGGGAATACCGGCACGGCGCTTGTCAGCCGACGGGGCGGGCGCTCGCGCATATTGCGGAGAAGCCGTGAACGCGGGGGTAGCCTCTTTCCGCGGTGCCGTGGGCGCGAAGGTCCGCATCGGGGCGGCCTTTCGCGCTTCGCGTGCTGTCGTAAGCTCCCGTTGGAGGGCGTCGTGCAGCTTGCGCATCTCTTCTCGCGGATCCTGCCAGAAGTCCGTGGACCAGACGCGATATAGCTTCCAGCCGAGCCCGGCGAGGACGTTGGCCCGCAGCTTGTCCCGATCTCGAGCACTTGCCGCGCTGTGGTACGCGGCACCGTCGCATTCCACACCCATGAGGAAGCGCCCGCGGGCATCGGGATCGACGACAGCCAAGTCGATCCGGTAGCCCGAGCAGCCGACTTGCGGCACGACCTCCCAGCCCAGCTGACGGAGCCGAGCACAGACGTCCTCTTCGAAAGGTGAGTCAAAATCGCGCTGGTCGGCAACGGCGCTCGCTTCGCGGATTGCGCGAACCCCACGTTCCGCGTAGTCGAGGAAGGCGCGCAAGTCGCGAACGCCACGCGCCTGCGTTCGAGCCACGTCGATCTGGTCGGCCCGAAGGCTACTGAACACGATCACCTCGCAACGCGCTCGGGTGATCGCCACATTCAGGCGTCGATGGCCGCCATCGCGATTCATCGGACCGAAGTTCATGCTGACCCGACCTTCCGAGTCGGGTCCGAAGCCGACCGAGAAGAGGATCAGATCGCGCTCGTCGCCTTGCACGTTCTCAAGGTTCTTGACGAACACAGTGTCGTCGCGCCCATCGGAAAAGTATCGGTCGATCTCGGGGTTCTTGCGTCGTTCCTCGTCGAGCAGATCCTCAATTCGAGTGCGTTGCTCGGTGTTGAACGTGACAACGCCGATCGAGCCGGAAGCGCTTGGCCCCTTCAAGCGTCTCACGATCTCGGAGACCACAGCTTCCGCCTCGACTCGATTCGTGCGGGACTTGCCCTTGTCGTAGATGCCGTTCGCGATATAGCGGAAGGAGACACCCCGGCCCTTCGCTTCCTTGGTGTCGGCTGACGGCAGGGTCAAGAGCTTGTTCTCGTAGTAGTGATAGTTACTGAAGGCTATCAAGCTCTCGTGCCTGCTACGATAGTGCCAGCGCAACCGTAGCCAGGGGAGACCGCCACCGATGCAATCGTCGAGAATGCTATCGAGCTCATCGAGATCGCCGCTCTCAGCAGTCTCTTCTTGCTCACCTCTGCCGAAGAAGTTCGTGGGCGGAAGCTGCTTCGGATCGCCCACAATTATCGAAGCGCGACCTCTCGCGATCGCACCGACGGCTTCCCACGCCGGGATCTGAGAAGCTTCATCGAAGATCACCACGTCGAACTTGGGCAGCCTTGGATCGAGGTACTGAGCGACGGAAATCGGGCTCATCAAGAAGCAGGGCGTGAGACGCATGACCATATCACCAGCCTCGCCGAGCAATGCGCGCACCGCCTTGTGTCGCTTCTTCTTCTGAGTCTCTCGCCGGAGGATCCCAAGCGCCGAGTCTTTCCCCGCCGACGCGCTAGCTGTCGGCATCCGAGCTCCCACCCGCGCCAGGACTGCCTGTCCAGTCAGCTTCTGGTGTGATCCGTCAAGCTCACCAAAGTCAGCGATCAGGCGCGCGTGCTCGCTCGCGTAAAACCCGCGCAGGACGGCGTCCTCGTTCAGGACATGCTCGGTGAACCATTGATAGTACGCCTTCTCGAAGGCAGCGCCGAGGTCCTGAGCGGCCACTTTCCCGTCCTCGAAGGCGCTGACAAGCGGCATCAAACCGGCACGTGCTGCGGCATGGCGCTCCTCCTGCCACTGGCACCATGTCCGAAGTCGTGGCGCGGACTGCCTCAGCCCATCGATGAGCACAATCAATCTGGCAAGCTCGCTCTCCGCGATGGACTTGAGCAGCGTTCCCGGGTTCATACCCGTTTCGATTTCCAACTTCTCAACCGCGATCTCGACGCCATGCACGGCATCCCGAAAATCGGCTAGCGCTCGGCCTTTCGCTGCATTCGGCGACAAGGCTTCCGGCATCTCGCTCGCCAAGTTCGCCCAGCGCTCGCGCAGGAGGCGCGCCCCATCCAGGTCGTCGCCTGCTACGGCCGCGGCCACGTTGCGTGCAGAGGCCGCCCAAGCGATGGCTCGTTCGATGTCGTCCCAAGATCCTTCTCCGCCCTCGAACAACCTTCCAAGTGCTGGTGCCATCCGCGCGCCCGCGGACGCGAGCTCGGCGTCCTCCCGCTTCAACGAGAGCGCCTGCTCCACTTTGTCCTCCAGGGAGCTCAAGGCGGGTTGGTTGTCCGGTAAGAGCACGGGGCGCAACGCGCGCCGTGCGAGCGCGCGCCGTAACCAACGCATGGGGGCCCAGGCCGCGGCTGCACGCTTCAGAACCGCGAGTGTCGCCGCAAGGTCTACATTGAGGACGGC
>CAZYWR010000989.1:0-2408 GCA_964651185.1 uncultured Polyangiales bacterium | reverse complement strand
CATCTCCTGTGCGAGACCTGCGCGCCACGCGCAGAGGGGCAGGATCGCGTGCCCGGCCTGCGGCAAGCGGACGTGCGTGCCGCCGCGAGATATCTCGGCGCTCGCTAACACGACGTAGCGTCTGCCTATAGATTCGCGGATCGCGACTTTGGAGCCCCGCGCGCGAAAGGCGCTCGGGACGTCGCTGGCGTCGCACTCGAGGTCTTGAGCGACACGGTCGAACGCGTGCTCGGGCGCGAGCCCCACGCGTTCGGCCGTGGGGCGGCGGAGAACGCCGCCGCCTTTCGCGAAAGTACCTCGGCGTCAGGGCCGATTGGCCTCTTGGCGAGCGACGCCCTTGAGCTGCTTCGCCCGGCCCTCAGTCTCCATCTCTTCGTCGTCGAGCACTTCGCCGACTCGGCCCTTCACCGCGCCAGCCACCTCTTCGACGGTGCCCTTGGTGTGCTCGGCGGCCTTGGCGGCCTCTTGCTTCGCCTTCCCTTTCATCTCGGTGGCCTTGCCCTCGGCCTCCATCTGCTCGTTGCCGATGGCGCGGCCTACGGTGCCCTTGATCTTGCCACCCAGCTCCTCGGCGGCGCCTTCAACGCGCTTGCTCGCGTTGCTCATGATGGGTCTCCTTTTGTTTGCGAAGGGGCGCGACGCCCCGCTTCTGGGCAGCTCCTTCGCAAGCCCCATGCCTACGCACGTTTTGCCGTAATTCCCGGCATCATGCCGCACGCCAGCAGGTGCCCGAGCGCGCGTGTGGCGAGCGTGCGCGCTCAACTGCCTCGCCCTCCAGCGTCGCCCGGCATGCGAAGGGGCCCCGCGTCGGCCGATTCACTGCGGCAGTTGCACGCGCGCGATCTGACCGTTGCTGACGACGAGCAACGTGCGCTCTTCGACGGCCACAATCTCGCCGAGCAGTACGCCGACGGGCGTCTGGTAACAACGGAGATCGCGCAAGGGTGAGATCCGACAGAGTACGCCGGTCGCCGCGCCGTGACCTCCCGCCACCGTCGTGACGTAAAGATTGCCTGCAGGGTCGCTCGTGAACCCGTTCACGCTCAAAGGGTAGTAACAGTCGCGTATGATGCGGACGCCGAGCGGCCGAGCTCCGGGAACGAATCGGACCACGTCCAGGTTGCCTTGATCGATGCTGTTCACGCCCCATAGATCGCTCTGGGCCGCCACCGCGTAGGCGCCTCCATCGAGCCCCAGGAACGAGATGGTCTTCCAGCTGCTGTCGCCTGGCATGGCGTGGCGCGTGATCGTGCCGCTCCCGTCGAACCAGAGCAGCCCGAAGTTCGGGTCCGTCGAGTCTCCGCTGTGTGCGCTGACCACGAAGCCATCGTCGAGCGCGAGCGCGGCCGTCCCGACGATCCTGGCTGCTGGCGGCAGACTGTTCGGCCGCCACATCGTCGTACCGTCATGACCGACGAGGAGCAGCGCGTTCTGGCCGTAGACTCCGCCATCGAACAGCAGAAACCCGCCGGCCACCGCGATCGCAGCCGCAAGCCCTGGATCGCGCTCCAGCGTGACGCGCTCGACCTCGCGTCCACCCGGCCCTATCACCGCAATCTGACTGAGGAAGGTGTCGCTGCCGCCGGTGCCTGCCGCGGGCCAGTTGAAGCGCAGCACCGCGTTTCCTGCCGCGTCGCTCGAAAGGAAGGTCGGGAGCGTGCCGCGCGCCCCTGCGGGCGGTGGAATCGAGACTTCCATGGAAGTCAGATCGTCGCCTACCCAATCGATGGTCGTGGACGGATCGCTGGCTGGGAGTCTCCAGACTCCCCCGCCGCTCGCAGGGACGAGCGTGGGCGGCGGATCGCATTCGCCCGACGTGCAGGGGGCGGCCTTGGTCTGCTGGATGGTCAGCGGGAAAAAGCCGGCATCGTCGAAAGTAAGAAAGTCGATATCGAGCTTCTCGGCTGCATCTTCGCCGTACACGGCGCACTCTGGCCCGTCCTGGCACAGATCACGCCCGACGATGCCGTCTGCACACGCGAAGCAGGCCGTCGCGAGCACGAGAATGGAAAGGCTGCGACCCATCCGTGCGCGGTCTCCTTTCTTAACCAGCGTACATGAGGAGCCGGAGCTCGCGTCAGTGTTCCCGCTGATGCTCTTCGAAAATGTGCGTCAGGTGGACCCGCTGCGCCGAGCTCGGGAAGCTGCGATCGAAGGCCTGCGCGCGGGTGCGCGCCTCGGGCACACGCCCGAGCTTGAGCAGCGCCTCGATGGCGAGGATCTCGCGCTCCTCTTCGAACATGCCGTGGCCATATTCGCGCGCGTGCTGGGCGGCCAGCGCGAGCGCGCGCGGGGGTTGCGTGAGCAGGGCGCGTCTCGCGCGCGCCAGGAGCGCGAGCTCACTCATCACGCCTCCGCTTGCGGAGTCTGCGGGCGGGAACTCCGTCTCCGCGGCGGGCGAGCTCGCG
>CAZYWR010000988.1:0-3005 GCA_964651185.1 uncultured Polyangiales bacterium | reverse complement strand
GGCGCGCCTCGCGCAGCTGCTCCTCGGCGATTTGCGTGGCGAGCCGCGCCTTGGCTGCCTCCGCGCGGCGCACGCGGTCGCGCACGGGCGCCTCGTAAGTAAGGCCGACGAACCCGCTGATCACGTCGCCGCTCGCGAACTGATCCGCGGCGTCGCGCACGTTCTGGTTGCCGAGGCCCTGGCTTTGCACATACCCATCGAGGTCGAGCCGGGGCTTCTGCGGATCGTCGGCCGTGCGCTGCTGGATCTGCGCGAGTAGGACGGCCGCCGCGCGCTCGTGGAGCTCCGCGGACTCGGCCAGCGCGCGCCGCTCGACCGTCTCTCGCACGTACACGCGCTCCGCCGGAGGCTCATCCGTGAGCGCGCCGTAGCGCGCCTGTTGCTCGTTCGTGCCGAGCAGGCGGCCGAGCTCCTCCGCACGCCGCGCGCGCTCGGTGCGCGCGGCCAGCACGTCCTCGTCGCGCGTGGCGACCTGCGTGTCGAACGTCAGCACTTCGGCCGGCGCCAAGCTCCCGGTCTCGGCGCGCGCCGCCGCGTCGTCGCGCTGACGCGCCGCGAGCGCCTGCGAGGCGCGCTGGATGGCGAGCGCGGCGTCCGCGTACCACAGCTCCCAGTACGCGGTCAGGACGTCGCGCAGGAGCTCGCTCGCGACGCGATCGCGCGCGTACTCGTCGGCCGTACGCTGCGCGCGCGCTTGACGCAGGCTGGCCTCGCCCACGTCGCGGCCGCGCCCGCGCCAGAGCGGCTGCTTCAGCGTCAACTTCGCGGTGAGCCCGTACACCGGTCCGAACGATCCGAAGCCGAAGCCGGGCAGCACGTTGGCGAGCCCCGCGGGCGTACCGGTCGTGCCCATGCCGGTGCTCGTGCTCGGCTGCGTGCCGCTGAAGCGGCTCATCTGCACGTTGGTGCTCAGCCGCAAGCTGAGATCCGTGCCCCAGATGAGATGCTTGCGCAGCTCCGCGCCGAAGTCGCCGCGCCGCACGCGGTTGATGCGCACCGCGCCCGCGTACACGTTGGGCGTCGCCAGCTGCGATCCGCTGCCGTCGGCCTCGACCACCGGCTCGTACTGCGCGGCTGCGCCGTAAACCGCCCAGCGCGAGCTCTCCAGATCGAGCAGCGCGGCCTTGAGCGTCGGGTTGTGATGCTTGGCGGTCGCGACCACGTCCCGCACGCTGAGCGTGGGCCCCGCGAGCTCGTCCTCCGGCGAGAGCTCGGCCCGGGCGCGACTCGGCGCGCCCTGCGCGAGCCAGGCGAGCAGCGTCCATGCGAGCGCCCGCCCCACGGAGCGGGCCGTACGGCCGCGCACACGACACGGATAGGCGCGGGCGCGCGCGCCGCCGTACGCGCAGCAGCTCGCACCGCCGAGACCAGCGCGCTGATCGCGCGCGCTAGCGCCACCAGGCCGGGCGCGCTCGCTACTCATGGCGCAGCGCCTCGATCGGGTTGAGGCGCGCGGCCTTGCGCGCCGGAAAGAAGCCGAACGCGACGCCCACGCAACCCGAGAACACGAACGCGATCAACACCACCTCCGGCAGAAACGTGAACGGCACATCGATGTATCGGCCGATCGCATACGAGCCCCCGAGGCCGAGCAGCATGCCGACCACCCCGCCGAACAGACACAGCACCACCGCCTCGACCAGAAACTGCAGGAGCACCTCGCGCGCACGCGCGCCGATCGCCATGCGGATGCCGATCTCGCGCGTGCGCTCGGTGACCGAGACCAGCATGATGTTCATGATCCCGATCCCGCCGACCACCAGGCTGACGGCCGCCACGGCGCCGAGCAGCGCGGTCAGCACCCCGGTCACGGTCTGCAGCGTGCGCACGATCTCGCGCGTGTCGTGCACCGAGAAATCGTCGGCTTGGCCCGGCGCGATGCGGCGGCGCTCGCGCATGAGCGCGGTGATCTGCTGCTTGGCGCGTTCCGTCTGCGACTCGTGCACGGTGCTGACCGCGATCGCGCTGACGTCGCTGCTGCCGGCGACCCGGCGCTGAAAGGCGGCGAGCGGCATCAAGATGTAATCGTCCTGATCCATGCCGAAGGTCGACTGGCCTTTGGCCTCGGTCAACCCCACGACCAAGCACGAGACGCGGCCGAGCCGCATCGAGCTGCCGAGCGGATCGTCGGCGCCGAACAGCTCACGCCGCACGGTCGCGCCGATCACGCACGCCGGTAAGCCCCCGGAGAGCTCGACGTCCGAGAAGGTTCGCCCGCTCACCACGCGCGTGTTGCGCACGTCGAAGTATTCGTTGGTGGTGCCGATCGCCGAGGTGTTCCAGCTGTGATTGGCGTACACCGCGAGCACGGCGCGCGAGGCCGTGGGCGCGACTGCGCTCAGCAGGTTCACTTCACGCGTGAGCGCGCGCGCGTCCTCGAGCCGCAGCGGCGCGGCGCCGACGTTGGCCGGGCCGCGCCGGAACGCGCCGGGGGTCACGGTGAGCATGTTGACGCCCATGCTCGAGACTTCGCGCGTGACCTTCTGGCTCGCGCCCTCCCCGAGCGTCACGAGCGCGATCACCGCCGCCACGCCGATCACGATGCCGAGCATGGTCAGCACCGAGCGCAGCGTGTTGCGGCGAATCTCGCGCAGCGCCATGAGCAGCGTGTTGCCCAGCGTCGATCCGAGCGAGCTCATGGCGCCTCGGGCTCCTCGGCCATACCCGCCGCGCGGGCGTCGAGAGTGCGCGGCGCCCGGAACACCCCTCCGCCCCGGCCCGCGCGCGCCAGCACGCGCTCGTCGCGCTCGACGCGCCCGTCGCGGAACGTGATCACGCGCGCGCAATACGACGCCACCTCCGCCTCGTGCGTGACCAACAGCACCGTGATCCGGCGCGCCCGGTTGAGCTCGACCAAGAGCTCCATGATCTCCGCGGTGCGCGCGCTGTCGAGGTTGCCGGTCGGCTCGTCGGCGACGCGCAGCGACGGTGCGGTCACGATCGCGCGCGCGATCGCCACGCGCTGCTGCTGGCCGCCCGAGAGCTCGGCCGCCGTGTGCGTCTCT
>CAZYWR010000987.1:0-5075 GCA_964651185.1 uncultured Polyangiales bacterium | reverse complement strand
CGGCCATCGACATGGACGGCCATCGGCGCAAGCGGCTCACGCACGCGCTGCGCGCGCGCGAGCCCGACGTTTCTCGCGATGGAAAGTGGGTCACATACGTCACGCAAGGCGCAGGCACGAGCTACCTCGAGATCGCCGAGCTCGCAGACGTCGAGCACACGCGCCGCATGGTGGTGCAGAGCGCACGCTTCGAACAGGTGTTCACGCCGCGTTGGTCGCCGGATGGACGCACCATCGCGTACGGCGCGTTCGAGCCGGGCGGCTACCGCGATATCTGGCTGCTCGACGTCGCGAGCGGCGTGCGCACGCGCCTCACCTACGACCGCGCGATCGATCGCGGGCCCGTCTTCTCGCCGGATGGGAAGAAGCTTTACTTCTCGTCGGACCGCACCGGCGTCGCCAACATCTACGCCTACGATCTCGCGGCGCACACCTTCGCACAGGTCACGAACGTGGTGGGCGGGGCCTTTCAGCCAGACGTCTCTCCAGACGGCCGCATGCTCGTTTACGTCGGCTACACGAGCCGTGGATTCGATCTCTATCTGCTGCCGCTCGAAGCCGCCCCGGAGCGGCCCGCGCCGCCGTCCTTTCTGCGTCCGGCGCCGCGCCCATTGCCGACCCCCGCGCCGGTCCCGAGCACGAGCTATCAGCCGCTTTGGACGTTGTGGCCGCGCTATTACGATCTCTCCCTGGAGCAGACGAGCGGCGGCGCGCGCGTCATCGTGAACACACGCGGTCGAGACGTGGTCGGTTTTCACAGTTGGTCGTTGCGCGCCGCCACCCAGCTCACCGTCGAAGACCGTTGGCTCGAGGCTGGTTACGCCTATCTTCGGCCGCGCTTTCCGGTCTTCGCATACGGCGGACTGTACGATCGCGATCGCCATGACCTGACCGTCGGCGGTCGCGCGCGCACGTGGCACGCGCACGAAGGCTCGCTGGGCGTAGGCTCGAGCTTCGCCGTTCCTTGGCCCCTCTACACAGTGCAGCTGCGTCTGGACTACGTCGGGAGCTTCCTGCAGAAGGCGGAGCCGTTTCAGGTGCCTCTCGATCCGAACTATCCGCCGCCGCGCCTGCCCCCGCTCGGCTTCGATACCACGGCGTTCTGGAGCCTGAGCTTCGTCAGCGCGCAGCGACAGCCCTTCGACATCAGCCAGTCGTGGGGACAAGTGTTGACGTTTGCCGGCTCGCTGCGCGATCCCTATCTCGGCAGCCGCACGCGCGACTACGGCCTGAGCTTTCGCGCCGAGCAGTTCGTGCGCTTTTCCCTGCGCGAGAGCGTGCTCGCGCTCGCTTACACGGGGGCGTATCGCACGCCCGTCACGCTAGGCGGCTATCCGTCGCAGCTCGCACCGCTGCGCGATGCGCTGCTCGGCACCCAAAGCGCGCCCGCCGATTACGCGCGGCTCCGCGGCTTTCCGTTGCGCCATGGCGACATGCTGCAGGTCGCGACGGTCGAATACCGCTTCCTCATCGTGCGCATCAACCGAGGGATCGAGACCTTGCCCCTATTCGCGCGCCGCTTGCATGCCGCGCTGTTCGTCGACGCCGGGGACGCCTACACGGGCGCGTTTTCGCTCGCGCGCGTCGGCGTCGGCGTGGGCGGCGAGCTACGCCTCGATTGGGCCAGCGCGTACGGCGAAAACTACACGTTGCGCGTAGGCCTCGCGCGCGGGCTCACACAGGGCGGCGAACTGCAAGGGTACACGACCCTCGCGACGCCCTTCTGAAGCTCACACCTCGAGGATGTCCTTTTCCTTGCGAGCCACGATCTCGTCCACCGTCTGCGTGGCGGCATGCACGAGCTCGTCGACTTTCTTCAGCGCGCGCTCGACGTCGTCGGCGCCGACCTCGCCGTCCTCCTTGAGCCCTTCGAGCAAGCCGCGCGCGTCTTGCCGGTGCTTACGGATGCCGACCTTGGATTCTTCGCCGTTCTTGCGCGCGACCTTGGTCAGCTCACGGCGTCGCTCTTCGGTGAGCGCCGGCATAGGGATGCGCAAGAACTCCCCGTCGTTTTGCGGATTGAGCCCCAGATCGGCCTGGATGATCGCCTTCTCGACGGCCTTCAAATTCTGCTTGTCCCAGGCCTTGACCATGAGCATGCGCGCCTCGGGCACGGTGATCGTCGCCATCTGCGAGATAGGCGTGGGCACCCCCCAATAGTCGACGCGCACGCCGTCGAGGATGTCCGGGTTGGCGCGCCCGGTGCGGATCTTCGAGAGGGACTTTCTCAAGCCATCGTGTGCCTTGCCAATATCGCTCTTCAGCTCGCTGAGGATGTCGTCGATCATTGGAACCGCCTTGTGCCAATTACTCGCCCTGCTCGAAGACGAGCGTGCCCACGTCTTCCCCTTGTACCACGCGCTGGATGTTGCCACGCTCGGCGAGCGCAAACACTCGGATCGGCATGCGGTTGTCGCGACACAGGGTGACCGCCGTCGAGTCCATCACGCCCATGCGCTCCTGCAGAAACCGATCGTAGCTGAGCCTACGGAACATCCGTGCGTCGGCGTACTTGACCGGGTCCTTCGTGTACACGCCCTCGACTTTGGTGGCCTTGCACAGCACCTCGGCCTGGATCTCCATGGCGCGCAACGCCGCGGCGGTGTCCGTCGAGAAATAGGGATTGCCGGTACCGGCTGCGAAGATGACCACGCGCCGCTTCTCGAGGTGGCGCACCGCCTTGCGCCGGATGTAGGGCTCGGCCACCTGATTGATCTGCAGTGCGGTCATCACTCGCGTGGGTACGCCGAGCTTTTCCAGCGCATCCTGGACCGCTAGTCCGTTCATCACGGTCGCGAGCATGCCCATGTAGTCGGCCGACGCGCGATCCATACCCTGCGCGCTGCCCTTCAAGCCGCGAAAGATGTTGCCCCCGCCGATCACCAGGCCGAGCTCCACACCGAGCGCGTGCACCTCCGCGAGCTCGACGCAGATGTTTCTGAGCGTCGCCGGGTCGATGCCGAAGCCGCCGAAGCTTCCGCAGAGCGCTTCGCCGGACAACTTCAGCAGGATGCGCTTGTGCGTGAGCGCCGCCCCATCACTCATCTGCTCTCTCCTTCCGCGAGTCGAAACGCGCTCGCGCGCATGAGCGAAGATAACGTCGCACGAAAAAACCTCGGCCGCACCGCAGCGGCCGAGGTTTCGTCAGAGTCACAGCGGGCGCGCACAGGCGCGCGCTGACAACGGGCTCAGCCGCCCTTGAGAGTCTCGGCGATCTCGGCCGCGAAGTCGCTCTGCTTCTTCTCGATGCCTTCGCCGAGCTCGTAACGGACGAAGCGCCGCACCGAGATCTTTTCGCCGATTTTCGCCGACAGCGCCTCGGCCAGCTGACCGATGGTCTTGCCTTCCTCGCTCGTGACCGCAGGCTGCTCCTCGAGCGCGATCTCGGCTTGCCACTTGTCGACCTTGCCGGCCACGATCTTGTCGCGCACCTCGGCCGGGCGCTTCTTGCCGCTCTGGGCCTCCTCTTCCTCCATCTGCCCGAGGAAGATGTGGCGCTGTTTCTCGAGCGCCTCGGCCGTGATCTCGCTGCGCCGCACGAACTGCGGGCTCATGGCGGCGATCTGCAGGCCGACGCTGTTGACGAATTCCAAGAACTCGGGGCTGCGCGCGACGAAGTCGGTCTGGCAGTTGACCTCGACCAAGGTGCCGACGCGGCTGCCCGCGTGGATATAGGCGTGGATCACGCCTTCGGTCGCGATCGCGCCGGCACGCTTGGCGACCTTGGCCAGGCCCTTCTTTTGGATGATCTCGACCGCCTTCTCTTCGCTGCCGTCGGCCTCGGTCAACGCGTTCTTGCAGTCCATCATGCCGGCGCCGGTGCGATCGCGCAGCGCCTTCACCATTTGCGCGGAAATTGCAGCCATGGAAATGCGTCCTCTCCGGATAATGCCGGGTAATTGCCTGCTAACGCTGCTCGCCCTCGGCGCCGCCCGCCTCGGGAGCCTCGGCGGGCGGGCTTTCTGAGCTCACGTCGGCCGGGGCGCTCCCGCCGCGACGACCGCCGCCGCCCGCACGGCCTCCGCGACGACCGCCGCGCGAAAACTCGACCGACACGCTGCCGCCGCCGTCGCGCTCGCGCTGCTGGCCCTGTCCGTCGCCGCGGAACTCGCGGCGCCGCTGCATGCCCTCGAGCGCGGCGTCGGCGATACGCGAGGTGATGAGCTTCACCGAGCGAATCGCGTCGTCGTTGGCCGGGATCACGAAGTCGATTTGGTCGGGGTCGCAGTTGGTGTCGGTGATCGCGACGATCGGAATGTTGAGCTTGCGCCCCTCGCGGATGGCGATGTGCTCGTGATGCGGATCGACCACGAAGATCGCCGACGGAACGCCGTTCATGTTCTTGATGCCGCCCAAGAACTTCTCGAGCTTCTCGCGCTCGCGATTGAGCATGAGCGCTTCCTTCTTGGGCAGCGCGTCCATCGTGCCGTCCTCGATCATGCGCTCGAGCGTGCGCAGGCGTTCGATGCCGGTCTTGATCGTGCGGAAGTTGGTCAAGGTGCCGCCGAGCCAGCGGTCGTTGACGTAAAACTGGTTCGCGCGCGCGGCCTCTTCCTGGATGATGTCCTGCGCCTGGCGCTTGGTGCCGACGAACAGCACGTGTCCGCCGCGCCCCACCGCCTCGACCACGAAGTTGTAGGCGCGCTTGAAGAGCTGCGCGGTCTGGTCGAGATCGATGATGTGAATGCCGTTGCGCGCGCCGTAAATGAACGGGCGCATCTTCGGGTTCCAGCGCTTGGTCTGGTGACCGAAGTGGCAGCCTGCCTTGATGAAGTGTTGCACCCCGATCGGCATGTCGCCGAGCGCGACCTCGCTGCCGAGGGCCATGGCCGTCTCACTCATGCTTTGCTCTCCTTCCGGTTTGAACCCCCACCCCTGCCGCGGAGCCACCCTCGCGAGAGGGAACCCGGCCGCCGCGTACGAGCATCAGAAGTGGTTGTGATTTCGGCCGCACCTCTCCGCAGAGCGTGCGGCCGGCCCCCCATGGGGCGCGAACGTGTAGCACGCGCGCGCCTTCTGGCAATCTACCGAGGTTAGGCACGATCTAGCGGGCACGCACGCGGCGCTCGCGCTTG
>CAZYWR010000986.1:0-4349 GCA_964651185.1 uncultured Polyangiales bacterium | reverse complement strand
CGCGGCTCGATGCCGCGTTCGGCCCGTTCCGTGCGCAGGTCGCCGTCATGAACGGCGCGCCGCTCGATGATCGCGCGGGCGGCCCGAGCGGGCTCGATCCCACGCGCGCGCCGGACTTCATCGGTCGCGTCGGCTTCGACAGCGGCCTCGGCACCGAACGGCCCTGGCGGCTCGCCGGCGGCGCCTCCTTCCTCTCGGGGACGGGCTTTCACCCGGGATCGGACGCGACCAAGCCGGTGCTGCAGTGGGACGACAGCAACGGCGACGGCGCGATCAACGCGGGCGAGCTGGTGGCCGTGGCCGGTCGGGGCGCCTTACCATCCAAGACGTTCAGCCATTGGGCGGCCGCGGCTGATCTCGCGTTTGACTTACGGACCTGGCTCGGCTGGTCGCGCCTCTACGGCGAGGTGGTGCTCGCGACCAACCTCGACCGCGCGTACTACGTCGCCGATCCGGTCGCCACGGGGTACGACATCCGCGAGGTCAGCTGGTACGTCGCGTTCATTCAGGATCTGACGAAGTGGGGGTTCGTCGGCCTGCGCTACGACGTGTACGATCCGAACAGCGATCTGATCGACAGCCGGCGCGGGCAGTCGGTGCCGGTGAACGCGGCTCTGCACACGATCTCGCCGATCTTGGGCGCGCGCTGGCCGGGCTACGGCCGGCTGACCTTCGAGTACGACGCGATTCAAGATAAGCTCGCGCGCGACGCGCGCGGCGTGCCGACGGATCTCGCCAACAACCAGTGGACCTTACGCGTGCAGGGGGAGTTCTGATGGGGAAGACCCTCGGCGTTCCGCTCGCGCGCGTCCGTGCGCGTTTCGGCGCGTGCCTGCTGGTGATGCTCGCGGCATGTGGAGGAACGCGGGAGCCGCTCGCGCTCGACCAGCCGATCTTCGTGCACCAGGCCGACTTCAAATACGGCGCCTTACCCTCGGGCGGGCCGGGGCCGACGATCACGTCGTTCGCGCTCGGCTTCGGCGTGCTGCATCCGGGGACTGAGAACGCGCAGATCACGGGCCGTACGAGCGGCGACGGCTACTCGATCGGCGTCCGCTTCGCCGATCAGGGGAGCGGTTACTGGACGCTCGCCGTGGGCGCCGAGGATCCGCTGATCAAGGGGGAGCTGCAGTGGCAGCTGGCGCTCGACGCCGCGAGCGAGATCGAGCCCGGCCAGCATCAGCTCCAGGTCGTGGCGTTCGGCGCGGACGGCCACGCCGGTCCGCAGATGGCGCTGCCCGTGTGCGTAGCTTCCGAGCTGCCCGACAACCTGAATGTCTGCAACCCCACCACGGCGCCGCCCTTCGCGATCGCCTCGCTGAGCTGGAACGCGGACAGCGATCTGGATCTGACGGTGACAGCGCCCGATGGTACCAGCTACGGGCGCAGCAAGCGCTCGCTGTTGTCCGGCACGAAGGTGCTGGCGCGGCTCGATGAAGACGGCGTGTCGGGCTGCTTGGCCGACGGGCGCAGGCTCGAGGACTTCGTGTGGAACGAGCCGAGCCTGCTCGGGACCTGGCACGTGTATGCCAACCTGTTCGACGCCTGCGGCAAGGCGAGCGTGAGCTTCACGCTCACGGTCTACGCGCGCGCGCAAAACCCGGACGGCACGTTCGCGCTGGCGGCGGTGCGCAAGATCGACGGGCAGTTCCCGCGCATCGAGGCGAACGGCGGCGCGGCCCCGCCGCTCTTTCTTACCGACATCACGTTTTGAAGAACCCGAGGTGAGGTCATGATCGTTCAAACCCTGCTCAAGATTTCGCTGCTCGGCGCGACCTGGGTGCTCTACGTGCTGCTGGCGTTGAGCGTGATCTCGATCGGCGCGGCGCTCGAGCGCTTCTTGTTCTTCCGCCGCAACAGGAGCGCCGGCAAGGCGCTCGACGAGGCGCTCGCGAGCGCGCTGCGCAAGAACGACTACGCGTCGGTGTCGCGCGCGCTGGCGCAGAGCCGCTCGCTCGAGGCGTCGATCTTACGCGAGGCGCTCGAGTGGAAGAAGGGCGGTCCCGAGGCCGTGAACGACGCGCTCGAGAGCGCGCTCGGGCGCGCGCGCGCCGATCTCGACCGCGGCGGCACGCTGCTCGGCACGCTCGGCAACACCGCGCCCTTCGTCGGTCTGTTCGGCACCATCATCGGCGTGATCGAGGCGTTCAGTCATCTCGGTCAGAGCGCACAAGGCGCCGGGATGGCCAAGGTGATGGGCGGCATCGCCGAAGCACTGATCGCGACCGGGGTCGGCATCTTCGTCGCGATCCCCGCGGTGGTCGCCTACAACATCTTTCAGAAGAAGGCGGGCGAGATCGAGACGCGCGCGCAGTCGCTGGCGCGGCTGGTGACGGCTTGGCTCCATACCTATCCGGAGGGCCGCGACGCGAGCGATGCCCCGAACGAACGCGAGCTCGAAGCCGGTACGACCGCGTCCGCGAACGAGCGGCTCGCACGCGTCGCAGTCGGAGACGGCGCTGTCTGAGATCGTCGGAGGCGGCGCAGTCTGAGATCGCGGGAGATGGCGCGGTGTGACGCCGCCCGAGCGCGTCGCGTCGGAAGAGAGGAGGACCCATGGCAGGGACGACAGCAAAATCGGGACGCGGTGGACGCGACGGGATGATCGTGGGGATCAACGTCACGCCGATGGTCGACGTGGTGCTCGTGCTGCTCGTGATCCTGATGGTCTCGGCGACCTGGATTGTGTCGCAGAGCATGAAGGTCGATCTGCCGAACACCGCGAACTCGGACGGCAGCGCGGCGTCGCTCGCGGCGGTGATGATCGACGCGAAGGGCAATCTGTTCTTCAATGATCAGCCCGTGAGCGAGGCGGTGTTGAAGGAGAAGCTCGCACAGGCGGGCAAGAAAGGCGATGACGTCACGTTGATCGTGAGCGCGGACAAGATCGCGCAGCACGGCACGGTCGTGCACGTGCTCGACCTGGCGCGCACGTACAACATCACCAAGTTTGCCGTTCAGGTCGAGCGAGAAGGGCAGTAGACGCCGTGCAGCGCACGTCGATGGTCGTGTTGTATGGCGTGAGCTTCGCGCTGCATGCGTCGCTCGGTGTCGGCGTGACCGAGATCGAGCCCGCCAAGGAGCCGGAGCGCATCGCGATCAAGGTGGTCGATGTGCCGAAGCCGAAGCCGAAGACGGTGGAGCCACCGCCGCCGCCGCCGCCGGTGGACGCCCCCAAGCGCGCTGCGCCGCGCGCGAAGGCGCCCGAACCGCCGAAGACCGCGCCTGCGCCCGTCGCCGCCGCTCCGACCTTCGGCATCGCGATGACCGGCGGCGTGGGTTTGGGCGGGGTCGCCGTGCCGGTCGGTGATTCGCTGTCTGCACCGCGCGAGGCACCCAAGCGCGTGGCCGAAGCGAAGACGTTGGTAGAACCAAAGCACGCAGCAGACGCGTGCGCGGAGCCTGCGACGAAGCCCAAGCCCGTGAAGCTCGATCGTCCCGAGTATACGGAAGAGGCGCGCGCGGCAGGTATCGAAGGCAAGGTGCGGGTCGAGCTCACGGTCGACGCAACAGGCGCCGTGAAGCAGGCGAAGGTGCTCGAGTCGCTCGGGCACGGGTTGGACGAGGCGGCGCTGCGCGCGGTGCAAGAGGCCGTGTTCGAGCCGGCCGTGCAGTGCGGCAAGCCGGTTTCCGCGACGTTCGTGGTCTCGATTCGCTTCAGCTTATGAACGCACGCACGCTCGTCCGCGCGCCCGCGCTCGCCCTTGTCTTGGTGGTGCTCGCCATCTTCACGGCGGCGCGCGCCCACGCGCAAGCCGCGCCGCAGCTGACCAAACCGCCCGCGCTTCTCAAGTTCGTCGAAGCGCCGTACCCGGACGTCGAACCCAAACCGACTGCGGACATAGGCGTGGTGCTTTCGCTCTTGATCGGCGCGGATGGTAAGGTCGCGGACGCGAATGTGGTGGAGTCGGGCGGCTCCGGGTTCGATCAGGCGGCGCTCACCGCGGCGCGCGCGTTCGAATTCTCGCCCGCTGAGGTCGACGGCAAGCCCGCGGCCATCCGCATTCTGTATCGCTACGTGTTCACGGTGCGCCAAGAGCCGGTTGCGCCGACCACGGGCGCGCTCAGCGGCACGGTGCGCGATCGCGAAAAACGGGAAGGGATCGCCGGCGTCAACGTCGAGATCGCCGGCGTCGCCGCTGCGACCACGGGGGCAGACGGGCGCTTTCGCTTCGCGGGACTCGCGCCGGGTAAGGTGAGCCTCACGCTTTCAGGCGAGCGCCTGACGCCGCTCGCGACCGAAGAGACGATCGTCGCCGGCGAAGAGCTGGAGGTCACCTACGACGTAGCACTTACGCCGCCCGCGGGCGCGGGGGGCGAGCCTTCTGATGACCTCGAGATCTTGGTCA
>CAZYWR010000985.1:0-7077 GCA_964651185.1 uncultured Polyangiales bacterium | reverse complement strand
TGGCCGAGGCCTCGCAAGAGGAGAGCGATGCGCGAGGCGAGCTCGAGGACGCGCGCGCTCTGCAGGCGCACGCCCAGGCGGACTTCGTCGGCTTCGAGCAGGTGAGCCGCGAGCGGCGCGGCGAGGTGGAGCGCCAGAACGCGGCATTGACCGAGATCCGCGTGCGCGCGGCGGAGGCGCGCCAGCGCGTGCAGGGCGACCGCATGGCGCTCGATCGCGTCGACAGCGGGCTCGCCGATCTGGCCGTACGCTTCAGCCGGGTCGAGCACGAGCTCGTCTCCAACGTGCCGCAGCAGGGGCAGCTCGCGGCCGGCGTGCTGCTCGACCGCGCGGCGCTGGCGGACCAGGTGAGCGCCGCCAAGGCCGCGGCAGATGCGCTGGCTGAAGCGCGCGCGCGCTACGACGAACGCAAGCTCGCGCTGAGCGAGCGTGAGCACGGCATCAAAGATCTGCGTACGCAGATCGAGCGCCAGAACAAGAGCGCCAGCGACTTCACGCTCAAAGAGCGCGAGCTCACGTTGGGCCTCGCGCGGTTGATCGAACAGATCGAGGAGCGCCATCGGCTCGATCTGCGCCACATGCTGCGCGATCACCACGCGCGCGAGCTGCCGGACGAGAGTGTGGGCGAGCGCGTGCGCGAGCTCGAGCGGCTGCTCGAGCGCATGGGGCCCATCAACTTGACCGCGATCGAGGAGTACGAGGAGCAGAGCAAGCGCCACGCGTATTTGTCTGCGCAAAAGCAAGATCTGGAGACGGCCCTCGAGCAGCTCGAGACCGCGATCAAGCAGATGAACCGAGAGAGCAAGCGGCTGTTTCGCGACACCTTCGAGTCCGTGGCCGCGCGCTTCTCGCAGATCTTTCCCAAGATGTTCGGCGGCGGCATGGCGGAGCTGCGCCTTACCTCGCCGGACGACATGCTCGAGACGGGCGTCGAAATCATCGCGCAGCCACCGGGCAAGCGCCTCGGCGCTATGGAGCTGATGAGCGGCGGTGAAAAGGCGCTGACCGCCGTTTCGCTGATCTTTGCCCTGTTCCAGCACAAGCCGAGCCCGTTTTGTCTGCTCGACGAGGTCGACGCGCCGCTCGACGAAGCCAACATCGGCCGCTTCGCCGAGGCCGTGCGTTCGATGACCGATCACTCGCAGTTCATCGTGATCACACACTCGAAGCGCACCATGGAGATCGCAGACGTACTTTACGGCGTGACCATGGAGCGTCCGGGCATCTCGACGTTGGTCAGCGTGGAGCTGCGCCAGGGCGCCCAAAAGCGCAGCGATACCCGAGCTCAATCCGCGGTCGCGTAAGTTGTCGCTGTGCGCGCGCGCAGAGCGGGGGCGGTGCGCCTGCGGCGGAGCTCCGCGGTGCGCGGCATGCTCGAGTATGAAGAGCCATTCGAGTGCGCGCCTGGGGGCGCGAATTGACGAAGAGAGCGTGCGCGCGCGCGCGATGCGCCTGTGGCTCCCGGCGGCGCTGTGCTTACTCGGCTGCCAGCACGCGGGCGGAGGTACGGGAGAGCTGCGCACTCCCACGCCGGGCGCGCCGGGCGGCACCGCGATCAAGGGACAGGTGGCTTTTCACTGGCGTAGCGGGAGCGACCCGTCCGAGGGAAACATGGAGGTCGAGCTGCCCGACGGAAGGCGCTTTCATGGTAAGTACATTCAGCCGCGCGCGACCGAGTGGAACACCGACTACGACGTGTATTGGGGCGCGTGGACGGGCCCGTGGGGCTACGCTCGGCCCTGGTACACGGGGCCGCGTACGAGCTTTCTAGTCCACTACAGCGGAAAGGCGCTGGCCCACTTGGAGGCGCCTGACGCCACGCGGATGCGCTGCGAGTTCACGCTCTTCCGACCGGACGACGGTTTGGCTGGCGGGGGGCAGGGCGCGTGTCAGCTGTCGACCAACGAAGACGTGTTCGACGCCGTGCTGGTCCGGGAGTAAGGCGCCCGCGCTCAGAGAAGCCAGCTGATCACGAGCCCTACGCTCGCCGCAGAGATGGCGAGCAGCGTGACGTAGCCGAGAATGTTGGTGGCGAGCGTGTTCACGTTGTCTCCCATGAGCGCGCGGTCGTTCGTCATGCGTAAGATCAGCAGCATGAGCGGAGGCGTGGAGAAGCCCTGCACGATGCCCGACCAGACGAGCGCCTTCATCGGGTTCACGCCGAAGAAGTTCAACGCGACCGCCGCCGCCGTAAAGAGGCCGATGGCGAGGTAGAAGGCCTTGCCCTCGCGCGGCTTCATGTCGAGCCCGTGCTTCCAACCGCAAGCTTGCGAGAGATCGTACGCCGCTCCCGTCGTCATGATGGGGACGGCCAAGAAACCGACGCCGATCACGCCGAGCGTGAACAAGAGCTCGGCCGCCCCGCCCGCCAACGGGCGCAGGGCGCGCGCGGCTTCCGCCGCGTTATCGATGTCGTGGACGCCCGCCTTGAACAGCGTCGAGCCGGTGGCGAGGATGATGAAGTACATGACGAGGTTGGAGAAGAACATCCCGAACACGATGTCGCGCTGGGTCGCGGCGAGCTCGGCGCGAGAGGCGCCGATACGTTGGCTCAAGCTGCGGCGGCCGATCGCGATCTTCTCCTCGACCTCTTCGTTGGATTGCCAGGTATCGAGGTAAGCCTACAAAGTCGTGCCGATGATCGCGACGATGATGGACAGGAATTCGCGGTCGAAGCGCAGGCTCGGAACGAAGGTTCCGAGCAACACTTCTCGCAGGTTGGGTCGCGCGAGCAGGGCCGCGCCGCCGTACGCGAGCAGCGTCAGCGCCAGCCAGCGGAACACGTTGCGGATCAGCCGATACGAGCCGAACACCTGGAGCCCGAAGATGGACGCCGCGGTGAGGATGACGACCGCGCTACGCGGAATGGGCACGAGCAGCTGGATCGCGGCAGCCATCCCTCCGATGTCGGCGGCTGCCTCGATCGTGTTGCCGATCAAGACACCGATCAGCGTCGCGCGGAGGATCCAGGGCGGGTAATGGTCGCGGATCACGGCGAACAAACCGCGGCCCGACACCTGGCCGAGCTTCGCGGACAGGTAGACGACCGCAAACATCATCGGGAACGTGAGCGGGGCGGTCCACAGGAGCGCCGGACCGAACTTCGCACCGGCGCTCGCGTACGTCCCAATCGCAGATGGGTCGTCATCCGCTGCTCCGGTGATCAGGCCGAGTCCCAGAGCGCGAAGCACCTTGGGGCGCTCCGCGCGCGCGCTCCGGGGCCCGCGCCTGTCACGCAACGAACCTTCGCCGCCGTGCGAAGCGTGCGTGCGCGGGGCCCGATGGAGCATCTGCCGGGCTCATGCAACACGCGCGCCGATGGCGTGCGCGCGCGCGCAGACGCGATATGCGCGGCCGCTTCGCACGACGCGCGCGGCAGGGCGACGCGACGCGAGATAGGGGCGCGCCGTCACAACCGTGGCGAAGCTGCGTGCCGACGCGCATCGCGCGGCGATGCGCCGTAGTGCGCGGCGCAGGCCGGTTCGCGCGCTCGACGCGTGAGCTCGAGGCCCTGCGCTTAGCCTTGCAGGTCGAGCGATTCGGCGGTCGGGCTCGGGTTTGCCGAGCTGATGGCGGCCTCGAACGGCGTCAGTTGGGGGTTGCGTCCGAGCCGCCGGCGTACCTCCGCGATCAATACGCGCCCGAGGAACCCCGGGCGATAGAGCGTGCTCGGTTCGGCCACCATCTGGAACACCGGTCCGATCTGGCGCTTGATGTCGGGATCCTCGTGGGCGGCGCGCATCACCGAGACGCTGAGCGGGACCGTGAAGCGGTACGTCCACGGGCGCACGCCCTGCGTACCGGCCCACTCGAGGTCGGCGCCGGTGGCGAGCTGCCAAGCGGGACGCAAGCGCTTCCATTGCGCTTCGTGAAAGCGCTTGGTGAGCGCGAACGGGGTCGCGCGCTCTGCGCGCGCGTAGACGTCCCCGAGCGCGTTCGCCGACAGCGCCGCCATGCTCATGCCCTGGCCATGCGAGGCATTGAACGCCACGGCGCCATCGCCCATGGCCACGAACCCGCCGACCTCCTGCGACCAGCGCTCGAAGTGGCGCGCGCGATTCGAGAGCGCGCGGTGCGTATGGATCTCGGAGAGCGGGCGCGCGCGCGCGATCTCGCGGCCGAGCTCGGGGCTGAGCACGCTGTTCAGGAAGGCGAGGAATTCGGGCTCGTCGCTCGGCGGATAATCGCGGTTGATGCCCGCGAGCGTGAGCACCGAGCGGCCGTTCTCGATCGGCATGAGCAGCGCCCAGCGCGGCAGGTCCGGCACCACGGGATCGGTCACCATGCCTCGCCACCAGCGCGCTGGGTTGGGCGCGAGCTCGTAGAAGCGTGACGCATAGCCCGCGAAGGCATCCACGAGCTCCTCGCTCGGGCGCGCCACGCCGGCGGCCTCGAGCCACTCGAGCGCCTTGCTGCCGCGACCGGCCGCATCGACCACGAGATCGGTCGCGATGGAGCTGCGCTCGGGGTGGGAGGTGGTGACGCCGGTGACGCGCAGGGCTGCGCCCTGCCGCTCGCTCGAGAGTCCGGTCACGCGCGTCCCCACGAGCAGCTCGAGATTCGGTACTTGCCGTATGCGCGCGCGCACCGTGTTCTCGATGAGCAGCCGGCTGACCATGATGGGCGCGACGTCGATGCGCGCGCGCGGCGCCCAGCCCCACTGCGTGCAGTGCGCCACGTCGTAGCCCAAGTCCATGCGCGACGCGCCGGCCGCGTTCAGGTCGCGTTCGATGCCAGGGAACAGCCGCTCCAGCTCGAGCAGGCCGCGCAGGAGAAGCACGTGCACGTGGTGGCTCTGCGGTACGCCGGGCCGGTGCTCGGGCCTGTCCGGCAAGCGATCGCGCTCGACCAACGTGACGCGGTCAAAGTGGCCGGAGAGAGCGCGCGCCGCGCACATGCCGGCGATGCCGCTGCCGATCACGAGTGCGTGCGACCTTTTCTGAAGTTCCATGCCGATCCTGGAAAATGACGAAGAGAAGGGAAGCAGGGAGGCGAGGATACGGACAGAACCCTGGGCCAAGTCAACCCCGCATTGTGCGCGCCGCGGTTGTGTTGGTCACGCCGTGCGCCGCTTTCCCTGCGAGCGCGCGCCCCCTCCGGCGCGTGGGCTCCTTCACCTTCCGTGCGTTCCCGAGCGCGGCGTCGGCGCGCTCGGTGAGGCGGCGCGCCGAGAGCGTGGTATGGGCAAGCTCCGTGCAGACGAGCAGATCCCGGGCGGCCCCTCTCGAAGCAGCTCCTCGCGGCGCGGGCACGCGTCCCTCCGCGCGCGACGTGGCGGTGTCCAGCGCGAACGCGCCCGTGACCTTGTGCGCCACGCTCGGGCTCGCTTGGGTCCTGCTGATCGCGTACGTGTTCGTGCGCTGGATCACGGCTAGCTACTTCGGACCCACGGATCCCGGCCCAGACCGGCCTCCGGACTATGTGATCCCATGCATCCGCACCTTCGAAGCGCTGATCACGACGGTAGCTTGCTGGTTGGTTTGGGAGTGCATCGTCAAGCCGGTTCGCCAGGCGGGCGGGCTCGGCGCGGACGGACTCTTGCTGATCTCATGGTTCTCGCTCTGGCTCCACGACACTTTCCTCAACTGGACCGTGCACGTGTTCAGCTACAACGCGCACGCGGTCAACTTCGGGAACTGGACGCAAGAGGTGCCCGGCTGGCTGAGCCCGCGCTCGAACCTGGTGCCCGAGCCAGTGCTCGCGCTCGGCCTCAGCTACATCGCGCAATGCACGATGGGCTGCTGGTGCGCGATGGCGATGATGGATCGCGTCAAGCAGCGCTGGCCGCAGACGAGCGCGCTGCGTTTGGCGGGCGTCGCGCTGGCGACGGGCATGCTGCTCGATTGGGCCTCCGAGCAGACCATGATCTCGTTTCAGCTGATGGCTTACTTGAGCACGGTGCCGGCGCTGACGGTGTTCGCGGGTGAGCTCCATCAGTTTCCGCTGTATGAGGCGTTCTTCTTCGGCAGTGTGATCGGCTTCACCGGCGTCGTCATGTACTTCAAAGACGACAAGGGCCACACTTGGGCCGAGCGCGGCATCGACAAGCTGCGCATCGCGCGCGTGCGCGGCATGAAGACCTTCGTACGCTGGCTCGCGCTGATGGGCCTATTTCACACGACCATGTTCTTGTTCTACTCGCTCCCGATGCAGCTGTTCTCGATCAACGGTGGGCCGTTCCCCGGGCGCGTGCCCTCGTACCTGCTCAACGGCATCTGCGGTCCCGGCACGCCGTACCCGTGTGCAGGCCCGGACGTGCCGATCCCTCGTCGCCCGAGGAGCCCCGGCAGCGCGCCATGAGCACGTACAAGCCGCATTACGTGCCGGTGGGCCGCGAGCTCGACGCCTTTCGCGCGGCCGCGCGCGCGGGCCTGCCCGTGCTGCTCAAGGGGCCGACCGGCTGCGGCAAGACGCGCTTGATCGAGCACATGGCGGCCGAGCTCGCGCGGCCGCTGTTCACGGTCGCGTGCCACGAAGACCTCAGCGCCGCAGACCTGGTCGGGCGCTACCTGCTCCAAGGCGGCGAAACGGTCTGGGAGGACGGTCCGCTGACCAAGGCCGTGCGCGCAGGCGGCATTTGCTACCTCGACGAGATCGTCGAAGCGCGCGCCGATACGACGGTGGTGCTCCACCCGCTCGCCGATCATCGCCGCGAGCTCCACCTCGAACGGCTGGGCGAAGTGCTCCGCGCGCCGCCGGAGTTCCTGCTGGTCGTGTCGTACAATCCTGGCTACCAGAGCGTGTTGAAGGATCTCAAGGAGTCGACGCGCCATCGCATGGTCGCGATCGAGCTCCGCTATCCTCCGCCCGAGCTCGAGCGCCAGATTTTGATGGGCGAAGCCGAGATCGAGCCCCAAGCAGCGGACGACCTGGTGCGGTTGGCAGCGGCGATCCGCGAGCTCGACACGCCTGGACTGCCCGAAGTCGCCTCGACGCGCAGTCTGGTGAGCGCGGCGCGGCTCTTGCGGGCGGGCTTGAGCCTCCCCGAAGCTGCGCGCAGCGCGATCGCGCTTCCGCTCAGCGATGATCCGGAGATCGTGCGTGGCCTGTGCGCGCTGATCGAGACTTACCTCGGGG
>CAZYWR010000984.1:0-7914 GCA_964651185.1 uncultured Polyangiales bacterium | reverse complement strand
CTCACGCTGAGGGCGGTCACGGTCCCGGGCTACCTCGCGATCCATCTCGACAACAACAACAACATCCAGCACGTCAACGGGGTCGATCCCGCGTCCCCCACGACGGTGGCGGCGCTGCGCACGGCGGTCACCGTCGCCCAGGCGATGACCAATCAGAAGCTCGTGCTCAACCAGATCACCGCGCTGAACACGACGACCGCCAACATCATCGAGTCGACCAGTAAGATGTTGCAGACGCAGACGGCGGAGATCCACAAGCAGGCGGCGTCTTCCACCATTCCGGTCGAGACGCTCAAGCGAGCATTCCAGAACATCTATCAGACCATGGACGCGATCGACAACTTCAAGGGTCAGGCGCTGACCAGCATGAAGGCCACGGTCGACGCGCTGAGCGAGGAGGTCGAGAAGTCGCGCGGCTACATCGCGCGCGCGGAAGGCGCGTCGCAGGCACAGCTGCAAAGCGGCCCCGAGCCGTTCCGGTTGAGCGACTGACATGACGACTCCCGATCGCATCCTGGAGCAGACGGCGGAGCTCATCCGCAGGGTGGCGGCGGACACGCGCGAGCGCACCCGCATCCGGCGCTGGCGCAAGCGCCGCCAGCGTCGCGTGCTGCGCAAGGTGCTGCTGACGGGCGCGCTCATGGCGTTCACCAGCTTCGTGATCGTAGTCGGTATGATCAGCTTGGGCCTCTTGTTCGGGCCGCGCGGCGTCGAAGGGCTGCTCGCCGCGCCGCTCTTGCTGATCGCGAGCTGGGCGGCGATCCTGTATCGGTCGTTCGGATCGCGGCGGATGCTGCCCTTGCCGGAAAAGACGGCGAAGCTGATCGAGCTCCCGGCGCAGACGCAGGATTGGCTCGAGGAGCAGCGGCGCAGCCTGCCCTTCGCGGCGCAGCGCCAGCTCGAAGCGATCGCCCACCGCCTCGACGTGATCGCGCCGCAGCTCGCGGTGCTCGACGCCGAGTCGCCCGCAGGCTTCGAAGTGCGCCGGTTGGTCGGCGAGGAGCTGCCCGAGCTGATTCGCAGCTACCAGAAGGTACCGACTGCGCTCCAGCGCCAGCCGCTGCACGGCGGCGCGAGCCCTGATCGGCGCCTCATCGAGGGGCTGGCGACCATCGACGAAGAGCTCGGGCGCATGCACTCGCGGCTCGCCGTCGACGATCTGCACGCGCTCGCCACCCAGCAGCGCTATCTCGAGATCAAGTACAAGGGTAAGCTCGAGTAAGCGCCGGGACCGGCCATTCAAGACGGCCGGCGACGCTGCGGACAGCTCTTTGTCGGGCGAGGATTAGACTCGTCAGCGGCGCGCTGCACGCAAAACTGATAAGCCATCGCCCGCGTCCCGCCCGCCTGCGGGAATGCCCAGTCTCGACTTGACCTGACTTGGACCTGGCGGACGAGCACGAACATGGGGATCGCTTACAAGGCTCAGCTTGTCGGCTGGTGCGCTATTTTGCTTTGGAGCTGCACTTCCTCTTCCGGAAATGACCAAATCACGCACCGTGCTGGCGCCGAGGATGACAGCGCAGACGACAGCAGCGACGACGAAACACCCGATGCCGGCAAGAGCAGCGCCGTAGACGCCGGCAAGGGGCGCGACGCCGGAAACGGCGCGCTCGACGCCAAGGTCAACACGGGCAAGGCAGCCTCGGACGCGCAGATCGCCTCGGACGCGCAGGTCAGTGCGGACGCCAAGGTCGGTCTGGACGCCAACGTCGAATCGGACGGTGCAGGGAAGGCGAGCGCTTGCTCGGGCAAGCCTGGCTCCAAGCGCGGCAAGACCAACCAGATGGTGACCGCGGCCGGCGCGATGCGAACCTTCATCTATTACGCGCCGCAGGACCTCGACCCGAATGAGCCAGTCCCGCTGGTCATCATCCCGCACGGCTCGACGATGTCCGGTCAGGCGATGTACGACGTCACGCAGTACGAGAAGGTCGCCGATCGGGAGAAGTTCGTCGCCATCTTCCCGGACGGCGAAGACGGTCCCGGCAGCATCGCGCCTTGGAACGTCGGTGACAACACCTGCGGTCTCGGCGCGCTCGTGGCCGGAGACGGCGACGATCAGTCTTTCGTCGACGAGATGATCAAGTTCGCCGACGACGACCAGTGCATCGACCACGATCATATCTTCATGACCGGCTTCTCGATGGGTGGCTACTTCTCCCATGAGACCGCGTGTCAGAACCCGAAGGTGCGCGCGGTCGGCCCGCATTCGGGCGCGACCCACGATCTCAGCAGCTGCCCGGTCAAAGACCCGAAGCCCGTGATCATCATGCACTTCAAGGGCGACACTCTGATCGACTACTCGTGCGCCACCGATGCGCGCGACAAATGGGTGCAGCGCAACGGCTGCAGCAAGGACGACCCCGACGTCGTCAACGTCAAGGGCGGCGCCTGCGAGTACTACAAAGGCTGCCCCGCCGACGGCCAGGTCGCGCTCTGCTCTTTCGAAGAGGCGCCCGGCAGCGACGAGGCGATCCCATCCGGACACGCCTGGTCAGGCGGCTCTAAGGACGGCGAAGGCGCATTCGCGGCGATCACGATGACCGAAAGCGCGACCGAGCTCAGCTGGTCGTTCTTCAAGAAGTACGGCTGGTGACCGAATCCTCGATATTTGCCGCGTAGTTCGCGGTCGCGGCGACTGCCATACCAAGACCAGCCAAGGCGCGCCCGAGCGTCTCGCCTTCTGGCAGATGTCTTGGTTCGATCGTCCTCCTAAATCCACGGGACGCTTCCTGCGCCACCCGGCGCGCTCTGGACCGACACGCCATTAACTGGCCCATGTCGCCACCACGTGACGGAGGCCCGAGGCGGCAGCCCCCGGCAGCGCTCACTCGCAGGGCAACGTACGTAGAACCTTGAGCTTCGTGTCCGCACTGCCCGGTGCGGTATAGGCGACGCTGCCGTCGGGGAAGGGCTTGAGCTCGTGGTAGCGGTTGCCGTGGATCGCCGCTTCGATCGGTGCGCTGACCGCAGCTCCGGTCGCCGCGTCGAGTACCTGGACGTAGAACTTGCGCTTCGCGTCGTTGGGTAGCAAGTCGCCTTTGGCGGGGGAGGTCTCCCAGGCGGCGAGTAGATACTTACTCCCATAGCTCGCGAGGTGCGGCGCGCGATCGTTGAGGTCGGCATCGCTAGCGAGAATGATGTCTTTGTCTGGAGCGCCGCTCGTAAAGTGTAAGAGATGGACGTCTGCAAGGCCGTCTTTCCCTGCGGGCTGACCGCCGCGAATGTCGCTGCTGACGGTCCAGTATCCTCCGCCCTGCGCCAGCACGATGTTCCCCACGTTCGAATAGTTGAGGTCGAGCGGGTAAATGGTGGCAGTTGCGGGCGCGAACGCGAGCCGGCCGCTCTTTCCACCCGTGGGCGCATCATTCTTGCAAATGGTGACGAACTTGCCGGCCGTTCCGTCCCACACGACCCGTTCGTACCCGCTGTGGCTGCAGCCCCAATCGAAGCCGCCCGGCTTGAGCGCGCCGTCAGGACCGACGACGCGCATCTCGTCTCCCTGATGAATGTTCACGCAGCCGCTTTGCGAGACGCTGATCGCTGCGCCGTAATAAGCGGCGAAGTTGTCGCCATCGAACGCGATCCGTCCGTGATGCGCGTACCACCAGATGAAGATCACGTTGTCGCGATCCGTCTTGTCGTTGAGGTAGGGCGGATGCGTCGCGCTCGACTGTGTGAGCTGGGTCGCCCAGGTCTCCGCGCCGCCGTCGAAGCGCACCAGGTACATGTCGTAACAGGGCAGCGGTGGATTCGGCGGCGTGCCACACAGATTCGCGGGCGTGCCGCAGTTGAGCGTGCCTCCGCCTTGGGAAGGGCGCGTCACGAGCGCCACGCCGCCCCGGTCATCGGCGTAGAGGTCCGCGTAGTCGTTCGCGGCGATACTTACGGTTGAGGTGCCGGCCTGCACCATGTCGTCGACATCGAGCGTGGTGATGTGAACATGCGCATCGTCTCCCATCCACGCCACGCGCGAACCGCCGCTCGGGAGCGCAGAGATCGCCAACGGCTTGAGTGCCGCCTCGTCCTCGTTCGCGACGATCTTCGCCCCCACATCGATTTCGGTGATCCGCAGCTCAGGGTTGGAGCACGCACCGCGAACGGACGATCCCGGATCCGTAGCGCCATCCACTTTCCGACCACTGTCGGCACCGACGGGGGCCGCAGAATCCCCGCGCGCGCCCATCGCTGCGCCATCTTGTCGGGTACCGGCGCCAGACGGCGCGCCGCCATCCGCGGAGCTTGCGTCGTGCTCTACAGAGCGAACGGCGCCCTGACAGCCGAGCAGCGCGAGCGCCAGCCCCAGCGCAGCGCAGTGTGAACACGATCTGGGAAGCGAGGTGCACGGGTGAGAGCTTGCCATCCTAACCATGTGGCGCTTGCGCACGCGATCGGGTCAACTTGAATCGGTTCGGTGAGGTCGGGTGCGCTCGGCGGAAGGAGGGGCGTCGCCTCCGCCGCGTGTAGCGTTCCAGACTAGCTCCGCATCAGACCTCGCAGTCGGTACGACCGCTCGTGGGTGTGGGGGGCGTTTTTCCTGGCCGGAGTGCAGCTGATCGCGTCAGGCGTCGATCGTCAAACTCTCCAAGCA
The DNA here is from genome assembly GCA_964651185.1 of uncultured Polyangiales bacterium. Classification (GTDB taxonomy): domain Bacteria; phylum Myxococcota_A; class Polyangia; order Polyangiales; family DASUME01; genus DASUME01. The sequence continues at coordinate 3,320 of CAZYWR010000984.1, read as the reverse complement.
TGGTGTCCACAACCGTAGCAGCAGCGCACACCCTACCTCGAAGTCCTTGGATCCGTCGTCAGACGAGCTGCGCGCACCCATGCCATGTGCCGCGCGGAGGCCAGGAAAAGCGCCCCCCGCACCTACGAGCGCACCGAGACCCATCGCGCGAGATCATGAGGTGCCTCGGAGGTCGTTGGCCTCGTGCCGGGCACGTGCCCAGACGCGTGCCATGACTGTGCCCGGCAACAGCGCGCGCGACGTCGCATATACGCGGCGGAATTACGCATTTGTCGTTGGCTTGGCGATTGCTGAGGGCTTGGACGGTCGAGGGGTCGCGCCGGCGTTCGCTGCGTCGGTGCGGTCGCTCTTTGCCTGGAGAGCCGCATGAAACTGAGGTCAGATCGAGTGCAAGAGGGAGAGCCGGCGCAAGCGTGCTCGCGCGCGCGGCGGTGGGAAGCTTGGATCCTGTTCGTCGCGGCCATCGCGACCAGCAGCGCCATCATGGGCGCGTCCACAGCCTACGCGATCAAGAATTGCCCCATGGGCGATCCAGACTGCGGCGCCGAGCCGCCCGAGCCCAAGGACGGGCCGAACGATCCGCCCTACGCGCCGCAGGTCCGGCTCACGGCGCGCGCCAAAGACTCGATCACCGTCAGCTTGATCGTCCCGAACTACACCACGAGCTACATGTTGCAGCGCTCCGCCGGAGGCTCGTCGAGTTGGACCACCGTCTTCTCGCAGACGGTGCCGGGCGCGACGAGCCGCGTCGACAGCGGGCTCGCTCCGGACACGTCGTTTTGTTACCGGCTGCAGGCGAAGAACAGCCACGGCACGACGACGTCGCCGAGCGCGTGCGCGTTCACGAAAGACGGGCGCGATCTGACGGCGTTTCGCGTGCAGGTGCGGCTCGAGACGGGCGATGTCGACGACGCCGGCACCGACGACGACGTCGCCGTGTCTATCTCCGGCGGCGGGGTCGGCAGCGTCGGCGGCATGACCTGGCTCGATCACGGCCGCGACGACTTCGAGCGCAACGACGTCCACAACTACGACTTGGTGGTGCTGGACGGCATCGAAGAGCTCGGAGACATCCACTCGATCACCATCTCGAAATTCGGCGACGACGATTGGTGCCTCAAGGGCTTCACCTTGCTCGTGGACGGACGGCCCGCGTTCAGCTCGCATCTGAATACACCTTGCCAGTGGTTCGGGAACGGGTTCTCGACCGGCATCACGGCGACGCACGCGATGCTGCGCGCGGACCCCGCGTGGAGCACGTTCTCGGTGCCGCTGCCCGATCTCAGTAAGAACGCGGATGGAACCTGGTCGGCGCTCATGACCATCCCGCGTCAAGAGCTCGAGGAGCGCATCGAGAGCATGGTAGGCCACTCGATCCACGGCACCGAGGCTTACTGGGGTCACATCTACGGACGGCCCGTCGAGGTGACGCCTTGGTCGAGCAGCGTGGTGAACGTGGATCTCGACCTCGCCGCCGACGTGTTCTTGTCCGATCCGGAGGTCGACGTCGACTTCCAGATCTGGGCCGGCACGCACAAAGAGACGAACGGAAACTGGGATCTCGATCTCCAGATCCAAAACGTCCAGGTCGACGTCGACCTCGCCTGGTGGGAAGATCTGCTCGACGTGGTGGTCCCGTGCGGTCCGGTGGTGAGCGTGATCGAGGACGAGGGCATCCCGTTTTGTCTCGAGCGGCTCGCCGAGGATGCGTCGGAGGAGATCGAGGCGGGCTTTCCGCGCGCCGCGATCCAGCTCGGCGTGGGCTCGACGCCACTCAACCTGACGGCCACGTTCGACGGCGAGCCGAACCTCAACGTGGTAGCGACCCTCTCCAGCTTGGGGCGCACGCGCTTTACGGGCGCTGTGCTGCAAGCGGTGCAGCCAGCGAAGGCGCTCGCGATCTCACCTTGAGTCGAAGTCCCGCGCGCGCGTAAGGAGCCTACTCAGGCCGCAAGACTGAGCCAGGTGCGCTCGACGTGGCAGGCTCCTGCACTTCTATCTCAGGGCGCCGCGGGCGAGAGCATGCCGCGCGCGGTGGTGAAGAGCTGTACGAACTCGCTGCGATCGCTGTCGCGCTCACGCTGCGCCGCGACGATCCCGGAGATCGCATCGAGCTCGCTCCTCGTCGCGTACGGGCTCTCGCGCAGGATCTCGGCGAACGCCGCGACGGCGGAGGCCCAGGCGAGGTCGGGATCTGCGCTCCCTCCCACGTCGCTCGGCTTCAGTGCAGACACGACCTCGCTCGCCGGATCGGCGTCGGTCGCCGTGACGGGCTTCGAGCGCACCTTCACGCGTACGAGCTCCGCCGGATCGATCTCGCGCGTCGTGTCGCCCGGATCACCTGCGCTCAAGGCCGCTGCGCTCGCGCCGGTGGGAAGCGTTCCGCCGCTGAGCACGAGCTCGTAGAGCGCGGTCACGCGGTGTCCAGCGCCGACCTCACCGCCGTCGACCTTGTCGTCGCGGAACGACGCGTCCGCGATCGCGCGGTCTTCGTAGCCGACGAGCCGGTAGGCGTAGACGAAGCTCGGGTTGAACTCGACCTGAATCTTCATGTCTTTGGCGACATGCTCGATGGTCGAGAGCAAGCGCTCGTTGGCGTACTGGATCGCCTGATCTTCGCTGTAGATGATGCCGTAGATGCCGTTTCCGGCGTCGGAGACGCGCTCCATCATCGAGTCGTTGATGTTGTCGTGGCCGAAGCCGATCGCGGTGATTGTGATGCCGGTGGAGCGCTTGTCTCGGATGAGCTGCACCAATTGATCATCGCTGGTGAGGCCGAGGTTGAAGTCGCCGTCCGTGCACAGGATGACGTGGTTGATGCCGCCTTGGATGAAGCCCTGGCTCGCTTGCTCATAGGCGAGCGCAATCCCGCTGGCGCCGTTCGTTCCGCCGCCTGCATGGAGGTCGTCGATCACCGCGGTGATCGCGTCCCGCGAGGAGACCGGCGTCGGCCCGAGCCGGACGCGCGTGTCGCCCGCGTACGTGACGATGCTGACCACGTCGCTCGGCGCGAGCACGTCGAGCGCTTCGTTGAGCACGACTTTGACCAGCGGGAGCTTGTCCGAGCTCGACATGCTGCCGGAGACGTCGATCAGGAACACCAGGTTCGCGGGTTTCATCTCTTGCGGCTGCGCGGCTTTGGCCTGAATGCCGACGCGCAACAAGGTGGTGCTGCGGCCGATGGGATGCGGCGCGGCTGCGAGGGCGATGGCGAATGGCTGCGCGGCGTCGGGCGCGGGCGTCGGATACGCGTAGCTGAAGTAGTTGACGTACTCTTCGACGCGTACGTAGCTCGGCGCGGGGAGCGTATGGTAGTTGAG